>CALHPT010000078.1 GCA_938036405.1 uncultured Tannerella sp. | reverse complement strand
CCCCAGAAGGACTTCTTGATCGAGTCTGAGACTGCTTATCGTGGTGAGCCTATTACTGATAGAACTCCGAAGATTGCACCGTGTGTTGGTGGCTGGTTGAAGATCCAGAATGGTGTACCAGTGATCAGCCGCTCGGATTCAGAGAGGAGAATGCCAGAAGGTGATCTGTTCAATGTTGAGATGACATCTGAAGATCCTGTTTCTAACGTAGTTGTTCCGACTACTACGGGTGTGAAAGTTGTTGCTGAGAACGGTTCTGTAACCGTACTGAACGCTTCTGGTAAGCGTGTAGTGATCAGCAATGTGCTGGGTCAGACGGTAGCTAACACGGTATTGACTTCTGATCGTGCTACGGTATCTGCTCCGAAGGGAGTTGTGCTTGTGGCTGTTGAAGGCGAACCGGTTGTGAAAGCACTGGTGAAGTAACAACTAGTGATATTAATTGAGGGAAGGCTGCTCCTGTATAGGGGCAGCCTTTCTTTTTTAGTATGCTCGGCATGAGCACTGTCTAACGGGTAAAAGTCCCGAACGACCTCAACAGTGAGATGTCGTAGGCCTAGGAGATGGGACTCCATTACAAGTTTTGATTCTCTGGACGTTTGAAACCTGTTGGGAGTTATAATTACCACGTCTCGGAAAGCCCAAACTCCATTGAGAATAGTCATTCTTACATGTTAGTTGCTTGAGATCTGCCGAGATTTGTGTTTTCCTGCCCTGGGTAATCTCAAAACTTGTCGGGAATGACACCTCTGAGCTCTTGCTAACCTAAGATCCTCCAAGCGTTACAACTTCCAGTTCTCGGAAGGATAAAATCCATTGAAGATCGCACTATCCAATCCTCAGAGGCTTAACTCTGGCAGGGTTTTGAGTAAAAGCGGCTTGCAAATGCTGAAACTCACAAGGGTTAGGAAGATTTGTCCTCTAGTGAGCACGTTTAGAGGATGTATTTGGGTAGGTTCCCTCTATGAGCGAACGAAATGCGTCCTTCTTTTCGCGGTTCCCATTGCAATCATTTGCTTTGTGGGCGTAATCAGATTTTATGAACAAACAATCATGGAAACAATGAAGATCTATACCCTTGAAGAGGTAAAAAACGAATCAATAGAGGTGCAGGGCACAGCTAGATTTAAGGCTAAACAGAAAGACTTTAAGGAAAGAGGAACACGCATGAAAACAGGCAGCGCACTGCTTTTGCTGATATGTCTTACTGTTAGTTTGCATACGCTGGCCTATGATAACGTGCGTCGGCCGGATACGCGCACGCTGGGATTGGCCGGTTCTGAGGTGGTCTATTCGCCGTTGTTCAACCCTTCTCTGACAGCCTTTCATGCACATCGTCAGGTGCGGGGTGACTACTTTGATCCTTATGGCCTGAAGGAGCTGGGCACAGTTAGTGCTGGGTTGAGCATACCCAATCGAATTCTGCCATTTGGCGTGCACATCGCTTCATTCGGCTACGACAAATACCGCGAGAACATGTTCCGCCTCTCTGTATCCAAGCGGTTGAGCGGCATGTGGTCGCTGGGTGTCAGTGTACAGTACGCCCTCCTACAGTCTGAAATCTTTGAACAAGATGGTCAGCGGCTTTCGGCTGACGTGGGTGTGGCGCTTAGGCCGACGGATACGTGGTTGTTCGGCCTTTCGGTGCTTCACTTTCCTGCCGTCTCGATCGGATCTGATGAGACAAACCAGGTGCGTATGACCCCATTGACGATTCTTGCCGGCGCACGTTACGCAGTAGCAGAGGCTATGGAACTATCGGTTGAAGCGGGTTACAAGCAGGATGAACCGTTCCTCTTTACGGTCGGGGTGGAATACACGCCTTTCACTGATTTCCGACTGCGCGCCGGCGTGAAGTCGGTGCCGTTCAGCCCTTCGCTTGGTGTGAGTTATTCGCTCATTGGCATGACCCTCGACACGGTGCTTTATTACCACCCCGTGTTAGGGTGCAGCTTGGGGATTGGGTTGGCGTATTCGTTTTGAGTCTGGAGCGGGGAGGGATTATCGCCTATTTTTGGCACCGTTTTCAACGAATAAGCCTATACGAATCATGTCGGAACGAAAAGTCAGGGTGCGATTCGCGCCCAGTCCTACGGGACCCCTTCACATCGGCGGTGTACGTACCGCGTTATACAATTATCTGTTTGCGAAAAAGCACGGCGGCGACTTCATTCTCCGCATTGAGGATACGGACTCCCAGCGCTTTGTACCTGGTGCCGAGGAGTACATCATTCGGTCGTTTGAATGGCTTGGCCTCCGCTTCGACGAGGGCGTTGGGTTCGGAGGCAACTATGGGCCCTACCGACAGAGCGAGCGGAAAGAGATCTATCGCAAGTATGTCGACCAACTGCTGGACGCTGGCTTGGCCTACATAGCTTTTGATACTCCCGAGGAGTTAGAGGCCAAGCGGAGCGAGATCCCCAACTTCCAATATGATGCCTCGACGCGCGGGCAGATGCGCAACTCTTTGACACTGCCAGCCGACGAGGTGCAGAAGCTGATTGAGGATGGTGCGCGTTACGTTGTCCGCACCCGGATCGAGCCGAACGAGGATATCCGCGTCGACGACTTGATTCGCGGCGAAGTGGTTATTAACTCGTCCATCCTTGACGACAAGGTGCTTTACAAATCGGCTGATGGGCTGCCCACATATCACATGGCCAACATTGTGGACGACCATCTGATGGAGGTCACACACGTGATCCGTGGTGAAGAATGGATCTCGAGCGCGCCGCTACACGTGCTGCTTTACCGCTACTTGGGTTGGACCGACACGATGCCGCAGTTTGCGCACTTGCCATTGCTCCTCAAGCCTGAGGGCGGAGGAAAGCTGAGCAAACGCGATGGCGACCGCCTCGGGTTCCCCGTCTTCCCCCTCGAGTGGCATGACCCGAAGAGTGGCGAAAAGTCATCTGGCTATCGCGAGAGCGGCTACCTGCCCGAGGCCGTGATCAACTTCCTTGCGTTGCTTGGGTGGAACCCCGGCAACGACATCGAACTGATGACCCTCGATGAGATGATCCACCACTTCGACCTCACCCACTGCAGCAAGAGCGGCGCCAAGTTCGATTACGAGAAAGGCAAGTGGTTCAACCACCGTTATATCCAGCTGCGCAGCGACCGCGACATCGCAGACATGTTCCGCCCTGTGCTCGAAAGTCACGGCATCAAGGACGCCGAACAAGCGTATGTGGAGAAGGTGGTCGGGCTGATGAAGGAGCGCGTCAGCTTCGTGCCCGAACTCTGGCCGTTGACGTATTACTTCTTTGTTGCGCCGACCGAATACGACGAGAAGACCCGCAAGAAGCGTTGGCGGGAGGACAGCGCCGCACAACTCACGGAGCTGATCGAAGTCTTGCGTGGGCGTGAACCCTTCGACGTGGAGGGTACCGAGGCGTACGTCAAGGAGTGGATCGCCAGTAAGGGGTATCACCTCGGCAACATCATGAATGCCGTCCGGCTGGCACTTGTTGGGCA
The DNA here is from genome assembly GCA_938036405.1 of uncultured Tannerella sp. Lineage (GTDB taxonomy): Bacteria > Bacteroidota > Bacteroidia > Bacteroidales > Tannerellaceae > Tannerella. The sequence continues at coordinate 7,240 of CALHPT010000078.1, read as the reverse complement.
GGGCATCGGGCCGCAGATCTTCCACATCACCGAGGCCATCGGCAAGGACGAAACCATTCGGCGCATCCAGCGCGCGATCGAAGTGCTCGGGTGATGCGCCCCCTTTACACGGCGGCCATCCGCCTCTACGCAGCGGCTGTCCATGCCGCTGCGCCTTTTAACGGGAAGGCGCGCAAGATGATCGACGGTCGGCGGAACATTGACGAGGTCTTGCGCGAGAAGATCGTTCCTGGTGCACGCTACGTCTGGCTCCACGCCGCCTCACTCGGCGAGTTTGAGCAGGGGCGGCCCCTGCTTGAGGCCATCTGCCAGCGTCACCCCGACTACAAAATCGTCCTCACATTCTTCTCCCCCTCAGGCTACGACGTCCGCCGCGACTACCCCGGTGCGGACGTCGTCTGCTACTTGCCGTTCGACTTCCCAGGCCGCATCCGCGCCTTCCTCGACTGTGTCCGCCCTGCCCTCGCCCTTTTCGTCAAGTACGAGTTTTGGCTGAACACGCTCGACGAGCTACGGCGCCGACGCGTCCCCACCTACTTAGTCTCCGGCATCTTCCGTCTAGGTCAACTCTTCTTCCGACCCATCGGCCGACCTTATCGCGACGCGCTCCGCTGTTTTGATCACCTCTTTGTGCAGGACGAGACCTCGCGCCAGCTCCTCGCGGGCATCGGTCTGACGAACGTCACCGTCACAGGCGACACCCGCTTCGATCGCGTGATCGACATCCGCCATGCCGCGCGGCCGCTCCCCGTCGTTGCCGCCTTTGCTGAGCGTGACGCCCGCCCGGTGCTGATTGCCGGCAGTTCGTGGCCAGAAGACGAGGCGCTGCTGATCCCCTATTTCAACGCGCACCCTGAACTGAAGCTCATCCTCGCTCCGCACGAGATCCACGAGTCGCACCTCGCCGCCATTGAGGCTCGGCTCACACGCCCTGCCCTCCGACTCTCCCGCGCTGATGCCGACACGGCCGCGGGCGTCGACTGCCTCATCGTCGACTCCTTCGGACTCCTTTCTTCCATTTACCGCTACGCCCGCATCGCCTACATCGGCGGCGGCTTCGGCCACGGCATCCACAATGCTCCTGAGGCTGCGGTCTATGCCGTCCCTGTACTCTTCGGCCCCAACCATCGCAAGTTTCGCGAGGCCCTCGACCTCATCGCTTGCGGCGGCGCCTTCCCCATCGCTGACGCGTCCACCCTTGCCGCCCGCCTCGATGCGCTCCTCGCCGACCCCGACGTCTGCACTGCGGCAGGAGAGTCTGCCGGCGCATACATCCAGCAACATAGCGGTGCTACCGAGCAGATCCTCCGCGCTATCGACCTATAATTCAGTAGGCCGAGGCTACCTCTATCTAAGTACGCCCCTGGTTAGGGGTGACCTACCATTGCTTGTTAGCGATGACAAACCTTACTTGTTAGTGAAGACCTACCTTACGTGATAGCGATGATCTGCCTTATGGGGTAGAGACGATCTACCTTAGTACTCATAGCCTGATCACTTCGGATCGATATTTTGAACCAGATTGGGCGCGCGTATTGAATCGGATTGGACTTACGTGTTCAATCAGATTGGGCTTACGCGTTGAACCAAATTGGGCCTATAAGCCCAATCACTTTGGGCGCGTAATGCGAATGATCTTGGACCTATAAGCCCAATCACTTTGGGCGCATCGTGCTAATCACTTCGGACTTATTCACCCGCTCATTCCGATAGGGGGGGAGGGGCGCACGTGATTGTTGCTAATGGCAGGCTCTTCAGAATGCCCAGCGAAGCATGGCGTAGACGTCTGTGCGATTGCGTCCACGGATGGTTTCGAGGCCCGAGCCGATAGAGTCGCCTGTGAAGAGGTGGGTCCAGCCGATTTTAGTCGAGAGGGTGAGCCGACGACCCGCGGGGCGCCAATAGAGCAGGCCGGAAAGGCGCAGTCCGCGGCCGTAGAGCGATGGTGTGGCGAAGGTGTAGAGCAGGTTTTTCTCGTAGGAATAGAGGCGGGCGGCGAATCCGTCGGTGAGGAAGAGGGCGGCGAAGAGTTCGGCGCGGAGGGGGAGCCGTTTGGGGCGCCAACCGATGGCTTCGGAGATCATTTGGCCGCGGGCGGTGGGGGCGCCGTCGGGGTGATGGAGCGAGAAGTCGAGGGCAGTACGGAGCGTCCATACGGTGTCGATGGTGCAGGTGATTTGCGCGCGGAGTCGGCGTCGGACGATAGGCCGCAGAGCGACTTCGTGTCCGGTGCGGAGGTCGGCTTCGTAGCGTTGGCTGCGGAAACGAACGTAGGCAGTGATGATTTCGCGCGGGTCGGTCCAGTCGACGCGCAGGGCATATTCGCTGCCTGCGGAAGGGGCGCTGATGCGGGGTTTCATCCACGGGAAGCGGAAGAGGTCGGCGTGTCCCGTGAACTGCCAGCGGGCGAAGGGTGCGAAGGTGAGGCCGAGATGGAGCCCCTCTTCGTTGCGGACGTGGCCGCCGCGGGAGAAGGAGGAGGCGAAGAGGGCGTGGTAGCGGGGCGAATAGTTGCGGTAAAGGAGGGTGGCGGTGGCGAAGTCTGACGTCCATTGCATGGCGGCGAGCGTGGCCATGGCGCCAGAGGCGGTGGAGAGTGCCGTCTCACCGAAGAACTTCAGTCGGTCGTTTTTGAGCATATAGTCGAAGCCGAGGTTGGCGTTGCTGCGGCCGCGGAAGTCGTAGTGGTTGTAGAGCGTGGGAGGCGGGCTGACACGCTGTCCGGCAAAGTCGTAGGCCAGGGCCGTGAGTCCGATATGCATGCGGGAGCGGGCATAGCGCAGGTTGCCGCCGATGGTGCGGAGGCTGACCGTGTGTCGGCTGCGGCGCTCGCTCGGGGTGCGGTGCAGGCCGTCGGTCTTGAAGGAGGCGATGGTGGTGCCGTCGGTTGTGGCGTCCACCTTGCGACTCGATCCGAAGAGGCTCAGCTCCCAATGCGAGTGGGCGAGGGTGGCCGCGATGCCGCGGAAGAACTGTTGCTCGTTGGTGGAGTAGTGGCGTCGGAAACCGTTGTTGCGGTATTCGGGCTCGGCGGCGAGTGTACCACGGGCGGGTGTATAGTCGTGGCTTACGACGAGCCCTTGCCCAAAGGTGGCCTTGAAGTCGCCCACAGCGAGGGTGCGCAGGTGCCCGAAATCTTTCAGGACAAGGTGAGCCGAATAGTAGTCGTAGCCTTTATGGGTCGCATTAGCAAAGGGTTCTCCGGCATCTTTCTCCGCCGCAAAGCCAGCTTGGATTCGGTTGTCGAAGGTGTAGGCGTATCGGAAGGTGTGGCTGAAGGGCTCGCCGAGGTATCGGTGGGAGCTGCTGTCCGGAGCAGGGGTGTAGCCACGCTTTCGTTCCACCGTCTGGTTGTATTTCACGATCCATTCGCTGGCGCCGTGGTGCAGCAGATTATCCACAGTGATCCGCGGTTGGTGTGGGGGAATCACCTTCACACAGACAAAGGGAGTGATGCGTCGAAGGGTGATCCAATCCAGTGCTTCAACGGCTCTCAACTCATTCACGGAGTAAAGGGTGCGATATCGCAGGCGATAGGTGAGGATGGCGTTGATCTGAAAGTCAGAAAGGAAAGGGATTTGCCGAAGCGTCTGGCTGGTTGCCGTGTTTAGGTCGATGGGGTGTTCGGCCAAGTAAGAGAGGTCTGTGTAGAGTGCCTCGAGTTGCTTTTCGTCAAATTCTTCGCCAGCATCTTCAGCTATTTCCCGCAGCTGCTCCATCCAATCGTCGGCGGGGGCACCATCTTGTGCCATGAGCATACCGCTCGCCATAACGAACAGAAGCAGGAGGAAGAGGTGGCGGCGCATGGCATGTCTGGATTAAGGTCTTGTTGTGTTGGTTTAGCGATTAGGGTAACAGAGGGGAGAATCGGTTGCTTTACCGGACTCTCTCCTCGAAGATCTTGTTCCCCTCAAGCAACGTACGGGTGTCGTCGAAGAATTGCGTGCAATTCGCGCGTAGGTCGGCCGGTAGCGTGACAGAGTCAGTCGCAGACGGCGGAATAATGCGGTATCCACCGGGACGGCATACCCATCCGGGGGTATAGGCCGGAGCAATTCGGATCGCACCGTTACGCTCTTTTTTGATGTCGAGCGTGACGATCAATCCACCGTTCCGATAGCGTTCCTTTTGGTTCGAGACGAGGTTACCAAGCGAATAGACGGTGACGCTGCGGACGACTCCCGCACTGTCACGCCTTGCTTCGACGGGTTGGATCACGTGCGGGTGACTACCGATGACGATCTCCGCACCGAGCTGATGACAGAGTGCAGCCAGTCGGCGTTGCTCGTCGTTCGGCCGCCTCACGTACTCTACACCCCAATGGAAAAAGACGATCACGCAGTCGATGTTCTTACGATTCACTTGAGAGAGGTCTCTGCGGATGGCAATCGTATCGATCAGGTTCACGATCATGCCTTTGGGTACAGGTATACCGTTCGTGCCGTACGTGTAGTTGAAGAGCGCAAAGCGTAGCCTCCCGGCACGGAATAGCAGTGGATGCTCGGCATGTATCCGGCTACTGTCGACGAAGGCACCGGTATGCACAATCCCGAGCGAATCGAAATGCTGGGTCGTATACTCGATTCCCGTTCGGCCGTTGTCGCAGATATGATTGTTTGCGAACATCACGGCGTCAATCCCTATGTCACGCAGCGCGTCGGCTACAGCTCCCGGCGATCGAAACGTGGGAAAACCGTGATAGTCAGTTTTTGGGGTCAGTGTTGTCTCAAAGTTTAGTATCGCATAATCGGCCTGCTCAAAAAGCGGCTTGACGTAGCGGAAGCATTCGGAGTAGTCAAAGCGGCCATTCCCTCTTTGTGCAGCTCTTACTTGTGGCATGTGCTGCATTAGGTCACCGGAGAACACAAGTCTCGCCTCCTTGCTGACTGTATCCGGAGCGCTTGAGCTGAGTTCACCTGCTCCCGATTGCCCATCTCGTGGATGCATCGTGCATGCGATGCAAAATAGGAGAGCAACTGCAAGCCAATGTAGGTGATTAGTAGATCTATATATCATCTCGCTTCGCGCGTGTGATTCCTTATTTATACCACGATGCGTACATATGGTAATTGCGTGCGATTTTCTGATTCATCTCTTTGGCCTGTTCCGGATCCACCTTCTTTACGAACTTGGCTGGTACACCCGCATAGATACTCCACGGCTCTACCTGCGTATGGCTCAATACAACGGATCCTGCAGCTATAATTGCTCCCTCACCAATTACAGCGTGATCGAGTACCACTGAGCCCATACCGATGAGGGCGCCCTTGCAGACCTTGGCTCCGTGAATAGTAACGTTGTGCCCGACCGAGACGTCGTCTTCAATCTCTATGGTCGACTTTTGATATAGGGTGTGCAACACCGATCCGTCCTGAATATTGACGCCGTTTCCGATACGGATGGAGTTGACGTCGCCGCGCAATATCGTGCCGAACCAAATGCTGCATCCTTCGCCTACAATTACATCTCCGATAAGGGTCGCATTGTCTGCGAGAAAAGTGTCTTTCCCAATGCTGGGCGTAAATCCTCTTACCGATTTGATAAGCGCCATTATTCTCTTTATTTGTTGTGATGGGTTATGACTAAATTGAATTGACGGCAAAAATACACAAAAGCCTCTCTTCCACGCAAGGATAGGGGGATGAAAATCCATTCGAAAGTTTTGCGGGGAATAAAATATCTCTACTTTTGCGCCTAGTTTATTTAGGATAATAGAAGGAAAACAGAACAAAGAATAAAAGTAGTAATTTATGATTGTAGTTCCATTGAAAGAAGGAGAAAGTATCGAGCGGGCACTGAAGCGGTTCAAGAAAAAGTTTGAGAAGACCGGTGTGATTCGAGAGTTAAGAAGTCGGCAGGCTTACACGAAACCTTCAGTAGAAAAACGTAAGGAACGTATGCGTGCTGTTTATGTGCAGCATTTGCAACAAGAGGAGGAGTAGCTATCTCGCTCTTGGGGAGAGTAGACCTGCGGCTTATTTTTCCTTTCTTTTGTTTGTTGTGTGAGTAGAGTGCAGTGGTGTGACTTCTTCAATCATATCTTTTATAGCTTATCTCCGTCACGAGAGATGTTGCTCCGTGTGTACCGAGGTTGCTTATAAAAAAGACTTGGTTCAATTTGAAGCATATGTGCGTGAATACACAAGAAACAGTGAAGTGGATCTAACGATTGTCGATGTGGATCTGATACGTCTGTGGATGGCTTCTTTGATGGATAAAAGGTTATCTCCAGCGTCGGTTAATCGGAAGTTGAGCGCATTGAAATCATATTTCAAATACTTGATCAAGCAAGGATTGATCTCTAATAATCCGGCTTGCTTAGTCTCCGGACCTAAATGTGCTCGGAAGCTGCCTCAAGTTATAGAGGAAAAGGAAATGGAAAGTCTACTTGACAGAAATAGCTTTAGTGAGGATTTTGTCGGGGTGCGTGATCGACTGATATTAGAGTTCCTGTATGAGACTGGGCTTCGACGTCAAGAGCTCGTGCGTCTGAAGTGTTCAGACGTAGACCTCGATGCGATGCAGATGAAGGTTTATGGTAAGCGTGGTAAGGAACGTCTTATCCCTTTTGGGGATCGTTTGAAGGGAGGGATTGTTGAATTCTTAAAGAAAAGGAAAATCGCACTGCGCAACAATGAAGTTGGCTCTTTTTTTGTTCGTAAAGATGGTAGTCCTATTACGGGAGATACAATATATCATGTTGTGAATAGAGGTTTCAAGAATGGCTCCCTTTGTGAAAAACATGGTCCTCATGCATTTAGGCATACATTTGCGACATGTCTATTAAATGACGGGGTAAAGCTAAACGCAGTGAAAGAATTGCTGGGGCATAGTAGCCTGGCTTCAACTTCAATTTATACGCACATCACCTTTGAGAAATTGAGAGAAATGTACTATGCTCACCCTAGAGTAGATAGATAAGGAGGTTTAATATGGAAATTAGAATTCAAGCTATTCATTTTGATGTAACTAAACGCTTAGAAGCGTTTATTCAGAAGAAAATATCCAAACTGAGTCAATACCACGATGGCATTTTGGATGCTGAGGTTATACTGCGAGTCGTTAAGCCAGAAACAGCGCGAAATAAACAAGCAGGAATACGCCTTCAAATAAAGAACAACGATTGTTTTGCCGAAAAGGTTGGTGATACTTTTGAGGAAGCTGTGGATGAAGCCGTAGTTGCTTTAGAAAAGCAACTAATTAAGGCCAAAGAAAAAAGTAGAGCAAAATAAAAGAGGCG
>CALHPT010000077.1 GCA_938036405.1 uncultured Tannerella sp. | reverse complement strand
AAACCGGGCGGTGACGACGGCGATCCCGACATCCATCTGCCGGAGGAATAAGGCGCACGGTGGTAGTAATCAAAGGGCATCCCTCAAAACAGACGGGGGTGCCCTTTTTGCATGCCCCTCGAGGGATGCGCGCGCGCCGTATCCCAAGCGATCATCGCGCCCTAACCACCACCCATTGCCTCGCACTTCCGTTTGTAACGAGATCAGTCCTGTAATAAAGCGAAAGCAGAGCGTCTGAACACGCCTTCCGTACAGAATCTTAGAAGAAAGCAGCTATTTTTGGCGTCGCTAACAGAAAAAATAACAGAAACAGAAGTATCATGGCAACTGTGGTTAATATCAAAAGGGGACTTAACATTCAGCTGAGTGGCAAGGCTCCTCTCTCGGAACTGGAAAGACACCAGTCCGAAGATTACGCCGTTGAGCCGGGCTGCTTCGCCGGCATCGTGCCCAAGGTCTTGGTCAAGGTCGGCGACAAAGTCAAGGTCGGTACACCGTTGATGTGGGATAAGGCCCACCCGGAGATCCGCCTCGTCGCGCCCGTCTGTGGCGAAGTGACGGCCGTCAATCGCGGCGAGAAACGCAAGGTGCTCAGCGTCGTCATCCGCCCCGATGGCGGCACCGACAGCGAAGCCTTCGACGCCCCCAGCAACCCCGCAACAGCGGATGCCGAGGCGATCAAGGCGCTCCTCCTCCAAACGGGCATCTGGCCCTACATCAAACAACGCCCGTATGATCGTGTGGCAGACCCCACGGTGACGCCACGCGATATTTTTGTGTCTGCACTCGACACCGCCCCCCTGGCGCCCGACTTTGACTACGTCGTCAACGGTCAGGAAGACACCCTCCAGGCCGGCCTCGCCGCCCTGGGCCGACTCACCTCGGGGCGCGTCTACCTCGGTGTCCACCGCGGCTCCCCCCTGCGCAACACCCCGGGCGTGGAGATCGTCGAGCTTGAAGGCCCACACCCGGCCGGCAACACAGGCGTGATCATCAACAACGTCAAGCCCGTCAACAAGGGCGAGACCGTCTGGACCCTCCGCGCCGCCGATGTCCTCTTCATCGGCCGACTCTTCACCGCAGGCCGCATCGACTTCACCCGCACCGTAGCCCTGACAGGCTCCGAGATGACCGAACGCGGCTACGTCAAAGCCATCGCCGGATGTCGCATCAACAGCCTCATCGAAGAGCGCACGAAGCCCAACCTCTCGGCCCTACGCATCATCAGCGGCAACGTCCTGACGGGTCGCAAAGTCGACCCCTCCACCGGTTGGCTCGGCGCCTACGACACCCAAGTCACCGCCATCCCCGAGGGTAAGGACGTCAACGAGTTCCTCGGCTGGGGCATGCCAGGCTTCGGGAAATACAGCATGTCGCACAGCTACTTCTCCTGGCTCATGGGCTCCAAAAAGGAGTACACCATCGACGCCCGCATCAAGGGTGGCCGCCGTGCCATGATCATGTCCGGCGAATACGACCGCGTCTTCCCCATGGACATCTACCCCGAATACCTCCTCAAGGCCATCATCGCCTACGACATCGACAAGATGGAGAGCCTCGGCATCTACGAGGTGGCGCCGGAGGACTTCGCCCTTTGCGAGTTCGTGGACACCTCTAAAATCGAGATCCAGAAGATCGTCCGCAACGGGCTGGATATGCTCTACAAGGAAATGAACTAGAACCACTGCCAAACCATTAATCGGAAATAGAAAGTGAAAGCATTAAGGAATTACCTCAATAAGATCAAGCCGACCTTCGAGGAGGGTGGCCGCCTGTCCATGTTCCGCTCCGTGTTCGATGGGTTCGAGACGTTTCTGTTCGTCCCCAACGAGACGTCGCAGTCCGGCGTACACATCCACGACAGCATCGACTCCAAGCGCACGATGACCGTCGTGGTCATCGCCCTCATCCCGGCGCTGCTCTTCGGCATATACAACGTAGGCTACCAGCACAACCTCGCCATCGGCGCCGAACAGCTCTTCTGGCCCACGTTCCTCTTCGGCTTCCTGGCCGTGCTGCCCAAGATCCTCATCTCATACATCGTCGGGCTCGGCATCGAGTTCATGGTGGCGCAATGGAAGAAAGAAGAGATACAGGAAGGCTTCCTCGTCTCGGGTATGCTGATCCCTATGATCGTGCCCGTGGATACGCCCCTGTGGATGATCGCCCTGGCCACGGCCTTCGCCGTCGTCTTCGCCAAGGAAGTGTTTGGCGGCACGGGCTACAACATATTTAATGTAGCCCTCGTCACCCGCGCCTTCCTCTTCTTCGCCTACCCCGCGGCCATGTCGGGCGACAAGATCTTCGTCCGCACCGCCGACACGTTCGGCTTAGGCGCCGGTAGCGTCGTCGACGGTTTCTCAGGCGCCACACCGCTGGGCATCGCCTCCACAGCCACATCGGGCACAGGCTATCCGGCCTTCTCAATGGATATGATCACCGGCCTCATCCCCGGCTCCATCGGCGAGACGAGCGTCATCGCCATCGCCATCGGCGCCGTGCTGCTGCTCTGGACGGGCATAGCCAGCTGGAAGACGATGCTGTCCGTCTTCGTGGGCGGCGCACTCACGGCCTGCATGTTCAACGCCATCGGTATGGAGAACAACGCCATGGCCAACATGCCGTGGTACGAGCACCTCGTGCTGGGCGGCTTCTGCTTCGGCGCCGTCTTCATGGCCACCGACCCGGTGACCTCAGCCCGCACCGAACGCGGCAAGTGGATCTACGGCTTCCTCATCGGCTTCTTGGCCATCTGCATCCGTGTCCTCAACCCGGGCTATCCCGAGGGCATGATGCTGGCCATATTGATGATGAACATCTTCGCTCCGCTGATCGACTATTACGTGGTCGACGCCAACATCAAACGTCGGGCTGCCCGACTCAAACAAACCGCTAACTAATCATGGGGAGACGGATAACATTATGGCAACTAAGTTGAATACAAACGGAAACGGATACACCGTGATTTATGCCACGGTGATGGTCGTCGTCGTGGCCCTGCTCTTGGCCTTCACCTCGCAGGCGCTCAGCTCGGCCCAGAAGGCGAACCAGGACAACGACAAGCGACAGCAGATCCTCCGCGCGGTGAACGTCAGCGTGCCCGCCAGTGAGGCTGAAGCGAAATACAAGGAACTGATCAAGGAGGCCTTCCTCGTCGACGCCGATGGCAATCGCGTAGACGGCGACGCCTTCAGCGACGACGTCAAGAAGCAGTTTGCCCGCGGCGTCTTCCCCGTCTTTGTCGCCACGGTAGACGGGCAGACGAAGTACATTCTGGCCATGCGTGGCACCGGCCTCTGGGGGCCGCTGTGGGGCTATATGTCGGTCAACGACGACTGCAACACGGTCTTCGGCGCCGACTTTAGCCACGAGAGCGAAACGCCCGGTCTGGGTGCCGAGATCGTACAGAAAGCCTTCTCCGGACAGTTCGCCGGCAAAGAGCTCTTCAAGGACGGCGCCTTCAAATCGATCGCCGTCGTGAAGCATGGCAACAAAGCCGACGGACAGGACTATGTGGACGGCATCTCTGGCGGCACCATCACCAGCAACGGCGTCAACGCCATGATCCAGACCAGCCTGGGGCACTACGCCGGATTCCTAACCAAGCAAAAACAATAAAGAGATATGGGTTTATCAGCAAAGAATAAAGAGATCCTGTTCAACCCCCTGAGCAAGGACAATCCGGTCATCGTGCAAATGCTGGGCATCTGCTCGGCTCTGGCCGTGACCGTCAAACTGCAGCCGGCGCTCGTCATGGCCATCTCCGTGACGGCCGTCGTGGCCTTCGCCAACGTCATCATTTCGCTGCTCCGCAAAACGATCCCCAACCGCATCCGCATCATCATCCAGTTGGTCGTTGTGGCCGCGTTGGTGACGATCGTCAACGAGATACTCAAGGCCTTCGCCTACGATGTCAGCAAGCAGCTCTCCGTCTACGTCGGGCTGATCATCACGAACTGTATCCTGATGGGGCGCCTCGAGGCCTTCGCCTTGGGCAACAAACCTTGGGAGTCGTTCCTCGACGGCGTAGGCAATGGCGCCGGCTACGGCATCATCCTCGTCGTCGTAGCCTTCGTCCGCGAGCTGTTCGGATCGGGCACACTGCTCGGTTTCCGCATCATCCCGCAAGCCGTCTACGATGCAGGCTACGTCAACAACGGCCTGATGATCATGCCGCCAATGGCCCTCATCCTCTGCGCCGTCATCGTATGGATACACCGTGCACGCAACAAGGATTTGCAAGAGAAGTAACACACATGTCACTGACGAAAAAGAAAGGAGTAAACAATCATGGATAACCTATTAAGCACATTCATCCGGTCGATCTTCGTCGACAACATGATCTTCGCCTACTACTTAGGCATGTGTTCCTACCTCGCCGTGTCGAAGAACGTCAAGACCGCCCTCGGCCTCGGCCTGGCCGTCACCTTCGTCCAAGTCTGCACCCTACCGATCAACTACCTGCTCGAGAATTACGTCCTCAAAGAGGGCGCGCTAGCCTGGCTCGGTGCGGGCTTCCAGGACGTCAACCTGAGCTTCCTGGCCTTCATCCTCTTCATCGCCGTGATCGCCTCGTTCGTGCAACTGGTCGAGATGGTGATCGAAAAGTTTGCCCCCGCGCTCTATTCATCGCTCGGCATCTTCCTGCCGCTCATCGCCGTGAACTGCGCCATCATGGGCGGCTCGCTCTTCATGCAGCAGAAAGCCTTCGACAACGTCGGCATCGCCACCGTCTACGGCCTCGGGTCGGGCATTGGCTGGATGCTGGCCATCGTCGGCATGGCCGCTATTCGCGAGAAGCTGGCCTATTCCGATGTCCCCAAACCGCTGCGTGGACTGGGCATCGCCTTCATCCTGACCGGCCTCATGGGTATGGCCTTCATGTGCTTCTCAGGGTTCAAAATTTGAGTGGTTTATAAACGTATAAGCAAGAATACAAGATGGTTTTATTGGAAATCTCAGGACTGACGATCGGAGCCAGCGTAGCGGTGTTTCTCATCATCGTGCTGCTGCTGGTCGTACTGCTGCTGGTTGCAAAAGCCAAGCTCATGCCGTCGGGCAACGTCAAGCTGACCGTCAACGGCGAAAAAGAAATCGAAACGCCCATCGGCGGCACCCTGCTCGGAGCCCTTCAGAGCGGCAACATCTTCCTCTCCTCCGCCTGCGGTGGCGGCGGTAAATGCGGCCAGTGCCGCGCGCAAGTCATCGAGGGAGGCGGCGACATATTGCCCACCGAAAAGGTCTTCTTCAGCCGCAAACAGATGAAAGACCACTGGCGACTGGCCTGCCAAACGAAGGTCAGGAACGACATGACGGTGCAAGTACCCGACGAAGTCTTCGGCGTCAAGGAGTACGAGTGCACCGTGGTCTCGAACAAGAACGTGGCCACCTTCATCAAGGAGTTCATCGTAGCCCTGCCCCCGGGCGAGCACATGGACTTCATCCCCGGCTCCTACGCCCAGATCAACATCCCCAAATTCTCGATGGATTACAACGTCGACATCGACAAAGACTCCATCGGCGCCGAGTACCTGCCCGCGTGGGAAAAGTTCGGCCTCTTCACCCTCAAATGCCGCAACGACGAGGAGACGATCCGCGCCTATTCCATGGCCAACTATCCGGCCGAGGGCGACCGCTTCATGCTGACCGTCCGCATCGCCACCCCGCCCTTCAAGCCGAAGCCTCAGGTGGGATTCATGGACGTCATGCCCGGCATCGCATCCTCTTACATCTTCACCCTCAAGCCTGGCGACAAGGTGAAAATGAGCGGCCCCTATGGCGACTTCCACCCGATCTTCAATTCCAAGAACGAGATGATCTGGATCGGCGGTGGCGCCGGTATGGCCCCCCTGCGCGCACAGATCATGCACATGACCAAGACGCTCCACACGCGCGATCGGAAGATGTCCTACTTCTACGGCGCCCGTGCCCTGAACGAAGTCTTCTACCTCGACGACTTCCTGGCCATAGAGAAGGAATACCCCAACTTCTCCTTCCACCTCGCCCTCGACCGCCCCGACCCGGCCGCCGATGCCGCAGGCGTGAAGTACACCGCTGGATTCGTTCACAATGTCCTGCACGACACCTACCTCAAGGATCACGACGCACCCGAAGACATCGAGTACTACATGTGCGGCCCCGGCCCCATGTCGAAGGCCGTAGAGGGCATGCTCGACAGCCTCGGTGTACCGCCCGAGAACCTCATGTTTGACAACTTCGGAGGCTGAAACATCAGCCTGCTGTTTTTTTCTTCTGGATATGCGGGGGACCGACGGGTCTTCCGCATATTTTTTGCCTCGTCGTCCCCCTCGCCGGGGCTTTTTTGTGTCACGATCCGCCGTCGTACGCCCCACCGGCGCTCCTACGCCCGTCGTCTCTACAGATCCTACCATGATACATCTTATCGGCGCAAAACATCACTTTCATAGCCTATAAAAGTTCTCATTCATACGAAACACAACTTTCATAGCCTATGAATATCTCTCTACATCTAAACACTTACTGAGATAGTCTATAGCGATTATTTCTACTATCCATCGGGCTTGTCTTCAAAAGACGAAGAGCAATTAAAAGTAATGCCAGCTCTTTCTGTTCAGCCCATACAAAATGGTGTTTCTTATCGCTATTACGAAGGAAATATGAAGCAAACAGCCGACATTCCAAAGGCAACTTTAAAGGAAGAAGGTGTGATGCCCAACTTTATAATCGAC
>CALHPT010000076.1 GCA_938036405.1 uncultured Tannerella sp. | reverse complement strand
AAGGATAAGGTCGACATCATCACGCTCGGTTGCTCAAAAAACCTAGTCGATTCGGAGCGGTTGATGCGCCAATTTCAACTGAACGGATATACCGTCGCCCACGACGCAAAAAAGATAAACGGCGAGATCGTCGTTGTCAATACGTGTGCATTCATTGGCGATGCTCAAGAGGAATCCATCAACCTGATCCTCGAATTGGGAGAGGAGAAGAAACGCGGAAGCATTGGAAGACTGTACGTGATGGGGTGCCTCTCCGAACGTTTTCTGAAGGAGCTCAAGCAAGAGCTTCCTTTCGTAGATCGTTTCTACGGAAAATTCAATTGGCAAGAACTTCTGAACGACTTGGGTAAGGCTTACCTGAGCGAGTTTTCGGAAGATCGCGTTGTGACGACTCCAGGACATTACGCATACCTGAAAATCGCTGAAGGATGCGACCGTAAATGTTCCTACTGCTCTATCCCCATCATCACGGGGCGGTACCGCTCGCGACCGATGGAGGAGATCGTGAAGGAAGCCCAATTGTTGACCCAAAAAGGCATTAGCGAGCTTCAGCTCATCGCGCAAGACCTGACCTACTACGGACAAGACCTTTATCATAAAGCAGTACTGCCCGAACTGGTCGAGCGACTGTCAGACGTACCGGGCGTAGAGTGGCTCAGGCTGCATTACGGTTACCCGTCGCAATTCCCCTACGAATTATTGCGTGTGATGCGCGAGCGCAAGAACGTCTGCAAATACCTCGACATTGCCCTCCAACACATCAGTAACCCTGTGCTGAAGCGGATGCGACGGCACATCACCAAAGAAGAAACATACGAACTCATCGCCCGGATTCGGGAAGAAGTGCCCGGCATTCATCTACGGACAACGCTGATGGTCGGCTATCCCGGAGAGACGGACGACGACTTTGCACAACTGATGCAATTCGCACGTGACATTCGCTTCGAGCGAATGGGTGCCTTTGCTTACAGTCACGAAGTAGGAACGCATTCCTATAAAAACGAACAAGACAATGTACCAGACGAGGTGAAGCAGCAGCGGCTCGACGCGCTGATGGATCTTCAGGAGACCATTTCCGCCGAGGTGCAAGAGAAAAAGGTGGGCAAGACGCTGCGCGTGATGCTCGACCGGGAGGAGGATTACTACATCGGGCGGACCGAGTTCGACTCGCCCGAAGTGGATCCCGAAGTACTCGTGCACAAGGAGGCGGGCATGGAGCTGGGCAAAATCTATTCCGTAAAGATTGAAGCTGCCGAGCCATTCGAACTATACGGCCGGAAAGTTGTTTAATCCATCGGCGGACTATTGAGATTTATATTCCGAATAATCAGAAACAAAAAGATACATCATCAGATGAGAGATACAGAATTGATAGCTGAACTAGCCACGCGCCTCGACCGGGAGATTCCCGAGGTGGAGAGCATGCTGGACGCGTTCGGGCAAATCGTAGCCGACAGGCTCGCAGATAACGACATCGTTGCACTCGAGGGATTGGGGCAATTTGAACTGAAGAAGAAAGCGGAACGCTACTCGGCCGACGCGGAAAGTGGCAAGCGCTACCTGTTGCCACCGAAATTGATCCCCGTTTTCAGACCTTCCTCCCGACTCAGAACGTACATCAAAAACTTAGATCAGGCATGAACGAGAAAATCACAACAGACCGTATCATCGAGTTGATGATGGCCCAAACGGGTAAAGACCGTACGACCGTGCAGACATTCGTCGGAGAGCTGACCGCGCTGGTAAACGACAGCCTGATCAAAGACGGATCAACGCGAATCAAGGGAATCGGAAAGTTTCGGATCGTGCCCGTCAGAGAGCGCGAAAGCATCACGCCGGAGGGCGATCGCATCGTGGTTCCGGCACACCACTGGCTGTCGTACCTGCCAGATAAATCACTGAAAGACCGCATCAATAAACCCTTCGCCATCTTCGAGGCCATTGAGGCGGGCGAAGGTGAGGCGCCGGTCGAGCTGCCCGAAGACCCCGAACGTGAGTATGTGGACGACGAGGAACGTCCGACGGACGAGGTGCCCCTCTCCGCCCCCTCCTTTATCTCCACGCCTGAAAATGAATCGGACGACGACGAACCGACTCCGACGGAGCCCGCACCCTCCGCTATCCCCCCGACGGCCGAGGTTGAGGTGCTTGAGGAGGCCGATGAGACCAACAACGACGTGGAGCCTGTCTCCCTGATCGGAAGCATATGGAACGATGAAAACCCCAAATCGATGAACAGTGAAATAAAAAAGGAAATCGCCAAGGACTGGTCGGAAGGGCGCACGATAGACAGCAGGCCGGTGACGGTGGGCGAAATGGCTGCGGCGCGCTTGAAGGCATCGCAGATCATCACGCCCGAAGTGGCCACGGAAAAGCCTGAGATGAAGGAGCCTGAGCCGGTCCGGAAGAGTGAACCGAAAGCCCCTGCGGATCGTACCGACCCGCCGACGCCCGCCCCTGGACGTGCGAACGAGCAAAAGACATCGCGAAAAAAGGCCGTGACAGTCATCCCGCCTCTCGCGCCGCCACCGCCCGTGCAACCAACTCCGCAACCGAAGAAGAACGAGAAGCGCTCCTCGTCCAACATCCCGCTGTACGTGGTGCTGGGCATCCTGTTGTTGCTCCTCCTCGGCGGACTCTTCTACCATTACTTCTACTACCTCCCCTCGTCCGACACGCGAGCCATGGGCCGCGCAGCCGGCGACAAGGTGGTGACGAGCGACACGTTCGTCATGCCGGGCGAAGACCCTGCGGGCAAAGACGCTGCCCCTGAGGCTGGTCGCAACGACAAGGCGCAGGCCGCGAATGAGAACGACGAGACGCTGGATCCGGCCGCAGCTGCCGACAAGGCGCGTCGGGCAGCCGCTGAGAAAGAGGCCAAGGAGAAAGCCAAGGCCGAAGAGGAGGCCAAGGCCAAGGAGCAGAAGGAGGAGAAGAAAGACAAGCCGGCCGCACCCAAACGCAAAGTGCTGGCCACCGTTCGGTTAGAGCCGGGGCAGTTCCTGACCAAGCTGGCCGAGAAATATTACGGCAACAAGGTCTTCTGGGTCTACATCTACGAATTCAACAAGTCGAAAATCGCCGACCCGAACCATATCCCCACCAACATGGAGATTAAGATCCCGGCCAAGGAGCTTTACGGCATCGACGCCGACAACAGCGCCTCCGTGGAGAAGGCTAAAGCCATCCAGTCACGCCTGAACGCTCGGAAGTAATCATCCCCCCAACGGATCAGGTTTTACGTGGAGAGAGGACGCGTCGCAGAGAGAAAGCGATGCGCTCTCTCTCTCCTTTTTGTCATAAGGCATGATGCGATTCGGAAGACCTTCCGAGGTGTTTCCGGACGTGGTGAAATACCCTTCCGAGGTGGTCACAACTACGTTCCGAACGTCATTAAATATGGTTCAGGACATGATGAAATACCCCTTGGAACCGCATTAAATACCCTTCGGAACGGTATTAAATACCCCT
>CALHPT010000075.1 GCA_938036405.1 uncultured Tannerella sp. | reverse complement strand
GAGAAAATCTTCCTCGACGCAGCCGACATCGCTCGGTGGCACACGGGGATCGAGTCCGAGAGCGAGATCGCCCGTGAAGGGCGCGCTTCCAAAGAGTCCGAATCGATCAAGAAGAAGGACGAGGAGCGCGACGAGATTATCACGGCCCTGTTCCAAGAGATTAGGCAGGCCGATAAGTCTCCCATCCCGACCCGCCGCGAGTCGGGGCATGTGCTGAGACTTATTGTAGACACCTACAAGGGGCTGCAGGGCGAACGATGGGCCGGCAAGACGGCGCACATCAACGGGCTGCTCAACGACCTGGGTAAGCCTGAGGCCACGGCGGCCGTATCAGCCGTCGGCGTCACTCAATTGGTGCAGATGCTGCGCACGGCCAACGACGAATTCAACACCCTGCGCGAGTCGCGATCGACGAAAGCCGCCGGCGTAAACCTGCCCTCCAGCGCATCCGTGAGGAGGGCTAACGACCAGATGACGACGGACATCTTCTTTCACATCCAAATGGCCTATTCAATGGCCGCTACCGACCCCGAACGGAAAGTAGTCGGCGACTTGATTGACCAGATCAACCAGCGCATCCGCGAGGCTAAAGCCACCTTTAACCAGAGCGAGGCCCAACGCAGACGACGCGAGAAAAGAAAGAAGGGCAACGACCCCGACATCCGTCTTCCCGAGGACGAGACGCCGAAGCCACCCCAGGGCGACAAAAAGCAACCGGACGCCAAAAAGCCGGACGAGGGCAAGACGCCCCCGGGGCCCAAGCAACCTGAGACGCCGAAACAGCCCGACCCGAAGCCTCAAAAACCAGATGATGACGGTGCGCCGGACATCCATCTGCCCGATGATTAAGTCGCTGTCAGTGCGCCCCCGGTAGTGCGGCGGCAGATAGGCCGTCCGCCGTGGGCCGTGAGTCGCCGAAGGCCTGCCGTCGCATCTGCCGACGGTCGGGCCGTGCATGAAGCGCCCCCGTGTGTTGTCCCTCTGCTGGGGCTGAACACACGGGGGCGCCGTCGTTCCCCCCATCGTCGGGGGCCGCCCCCCCGGCCGTCGGCCTATACCTATTATATATAGGGGGGGGAATTCACCCATTTTCGCCACGGTATTGCACAGGCGGGGGGGGCGATATTTGGGGCCGTTATTTACTCTAAAAACATCACAACAATGAAGCACTATCTCTCTTTTCTCATCGCATGGCTGAGCCTCTCGCTCTCTGTGGCTCAGGCCCAACACCACGCCTTCAGCGGCCGAGTGACGGATACGCAGCGTCAGCCTCTGGTTGGCGTGTGCGTGCTGCTCTCCCGCGGCGATTCGCTCATGGCTGCCTGCCTGACGGACGCAAAGGGGCGCTTTGCATTGTCCGATTTACCGGCCGACACGTTTCGCTTGCAGATGATTTTTCCTGGCTTTACGACGATCGAGGAGACGTGCCCCCTGACGCGCGATCTCCACACGACGTTTGTCATGAACGAGGAGATGACCGGGCGGCTGGACGAAGTGACCGTCACCGCCTCGGCCTCGGGCGTCGTTCGTCGCACAGCCACCGGCGAGGTGTTCCGCCTCTCCGACTCTGCCCGCGCCTCGGGCGATCCCTACCGCGCCCTCCGCGAGATCCCCCGCCTCGCCGTCAACGAGTCGCTACAAACCGTCAGCATGATAGACGGCAGCCAGCTGCTCGTGCTCATCGACGGCCGCATGGTCAATTCGGGCATCACGCCGATCGATCCGAAGGACATCGAAACGGTGGAGCTGATCGACGCCGTGGGCGCCCGCTACGTACAAATGGGCGTCCGCCACATCCTCAACATCCGCCTCAAGAAGAAACGCGACCCGTACCTCTTCTTCGAGGCCGCCACACGCCACGACATCCCGCGGCGCCACAGCTTCGGCGTGGTCTATTTCGAAGTCGGCAATCCTAAGGCCTCGCTCTACGGAAGCGCCGTAGCCAAGGGCACGCACCACGACGACAGCCGCATCGACTCCCGCCAGAGCGACGTGAGGTACCTCAAGACGTACAATGGCCAAACGCGTAGCAACGATGGCTCCCTGATCGGCGAACTGCTCTTCAAATGGAGCATGTCGCCGCGGGACTATTGGGCGCTGCATGCCTACGGGTGGAAGAAGCGTAAGACTTCCGAGTCGAATGGGCTCGGGGAGCTACGTATGAACACGGCCAGCTCCTTCACGTATGACGGGTACGACAAGAACGACGCCTATGTCCTCACCTCGAGCCTCTACTACCTGCACGACTTCTCCGACCGCCGACGCTTCGAGGCCACCCTCGACTACAACCGCAACAGCGACACGGACAAAGGCGATCGCCGCGAGGTGTACGTCGCCCCCCATCCCTTCATCACCGACTATAGCTACGACAACCGACGCACCTCGGCCGGCCTCAATGCCGACTATTCCGCCTCTTGGGGCGAGGCCAGCAGCCTGAACGTCGGCACCACGCTGCGCGGCGTCAGCGACCGCGTGGAGAAGTTCAGCTACCCACCCGTGCCCGTCTTCCGCCACCGCGAGTGGAACGGCTACCTGTACGCCTCCTTCAGCAGCCGACTGGGTCGACTCTACTACATGGCTTCGGCCGGCCTCGAGGCCATCCGACTGACCGCCGGCGACGAAACGAACGCCTACCTCAAGCCACGCATCTCCACCAGCGCCACCCTCAACCTCGGCGCCGGACACTCCACACGCCTCTCCTACACGCTCACCAACCGCGCCCCGTCGATCGGCCAACTCAACCCATACAACACCTCTACTGACCCGCTCGTCGTCATCCGGGGCAACCCTGCACTGCAGCCCGAACAGTGGCACAACCTCGCCCTTTCGCACACCTACGGTCGTGGTGGCCTCTACCTCATGCCCGCCGTCTACGTCGACTTAGCCTCGGACCTCATCCAGGCTCACGCCTACAACGACGCCAGCCACTTCGTCCGCACCTACCGCAATGCCGGACGTTACGCCACGCTCTCGGCCGGCGGCATGATTCAGTATCGCTTCAAGAACAACCGCGGCAGCGCTTACATCAGCGCCTATCACATCGAGAACTACTTCGAGGGCCTCTCGCCCCGCCGGAGCCTTTCGCTCGGTGCCGGCGCATGGTACACGTGGGGCCGCTGGTACGTGGGCGGCGACATCTCCTACCGCGACTACACCTACACGCCTTTCTCGCGCACCCGCCAGCTGACGCCTGAATACTCGCAAGTGCAGGTGAACTACAACTTCACGAAGGACTTCTACATCGCCCTAGCCCTCCCCTACTTCATCGGCCGTCTCGCGACCGAGACCGACACGCGGGCGGGCAGCTACTCGGCCTACTTCCGCCAAGAGATGATCAGCCAATCCTTCCGCCCGTGGGTGCTGCTGCGCTATACGATCCGCCGCAACGTCAAGTCGAAGATCCGACTCGACAACGTGGTTCACAGTCGCGAGGAGGGGATCTCGTTATAGGTCCCCACAGAAGCCGTTCCGGGCAGCGGTGTGCATATATCCGACCACGTTCGTTTTTCGTCCTCTAAGAGCCTACTTTTGCCGCCATCATAAACACTACACTTACCCACACACTACACTTTCGTTTTTATGGAATGGTTCAATGATCTCTTATGGGGCAGCGGCGTAGCACACTCCGTCATCCTGCTTTCCCTTGTCATCGTCTTCGGCATCCTGCTCGGTAAAGTCCGCATCGCAGGCATCTCGCTCGGCATCACCTTCGTCCTTTTCGTCGGTATTGTCATGGGCCACTTTGGCCTCACCATCGACCCCGTCGTCATGCACTTCTTCAAAGAGTTCGGCCTCATCCTTTTCGTCTACTCCATCGGTATGCAAGTCGGCCCGGGCTTCTTCTCCTCCTTCAAGCGCGGCGGTATCACGCTCAACCTGCTCGCCGCCTCCATCGTCCTCCTGGGCGTCACGCTCACGCTCGCCATACATTATATAACCGGCATCCCGGTGGAGACGATGGTCGGCATCCTCTCCGGCGCCGTCACCAACACACCCGGACTCGGCGCCGCGCAGGAGGCCTACAACGATGTCCACGGCGAGGCGGCCCCCACGATCGCCCTCGGCTATGCCGTAGCCTACCCCTTGGGCGTGGTCGGCATCATCCTCGCCATCATCTGCCTGCGCTTCCTCTTCCGCATCGATCATGACACGGAGACGTCCCACCTCGAATCAGAAGACGACCGCCACGACCGCGAGGCGCACCCGTTGTTGCTCGTGGTCAAGAACCCCGCCCTCTTCGGCCGCACCGTCGGCGAACTCTCCGGACTGATGCCCCACTGCGACTTTGTCCTCTCCCGCATCCGTTACCAATCCGACGGCCGCATGGAGATAGTCTCCGGCACTACGGTCCTCCACGAAGACGACCGCGTCCTGGTCATCACCACCGAGCATGACGCGCCTACCGTCCGCACCTTCGTCGGCGAAGAAGCGCCCCTCAAACAAGAGGAATGGCTGCGCCGAGAGAGCGAACTCCTCAACCGCCGCATCCTCGTCACCAAGCCCGAGATCAACGGCAAGCGCCTCGGCGATCTTCGCCTGCGCCAGTCGTGCGGCGGCATCAACATCACCCGCATCAGCCGCGCCGGCATCGACCTTGTGGCCACGCCGCGACTCACCCTGCAGGTGGGCGACCGTGTCAATGTGGTCGGCACCTCGGCCGCCATTGCCGCCGTCGAGAAGGTGCTCGGCAACTCCATGAAACGGCTCAACGAGCCCAACCTCATCCCCCTCTTCCTCGGCATCGCGCTCGGCGTCTTCCTGGGCAGCATTCCGCTGCTCCTGCCTGGCATCCCGCGGCCCGTCAAGCTCGGACTGGCCGGCGGCCCGCTCATCGTCGCCATCCTCGTCAGCCGTTTCGGATCGAGCTACGGCCTGGTGACCTACACCACAGCCA
This sequence comes from uncultured Tannerella sp., assembly GCA_938036405.1. Taxonomy (GTDB): domain Bacteria; phylum Bacteroidota; class Bacteroidia; order Bacteroidales; family Tannerellaceae; genus Tannerella. The sequence goes on along the minus strand of CALHPT010000075.1, from coordinate 529 downwards.
GCGCCAACCTCATGCTGCGCGAAGTGGGCATCACCATCTTCCTGGCCTGTGTCGGCATCGGCGCTGGCGACGGCTTTGTCGACACCCTCGTCCACGGCGGTGGCGCCTCGTGGGTCGCTTACGGCTTCCTCATCACCTTCCTCCCCCTCATCGCCGTCGGCATCGTCGCCCGCCGCTTTTTCCGCATGAACTACTTCACCCTCATGGGTCTTTTGGCCGGCAGCACCACTGATCCCCCCGCCCTGGCCTATTCCAACGCCACCGCCGGCAACGACGCCCCGGCCGTCAGCTATGCCACCGTCTACCCCCTCACCATGTTCCTGCGCGTGCTCACCGCCCAGCTGATGATCCTTCTCTTCACATAAGGCAGCCAACATCAGTCTGCGGTCTTGATATTCGACCCTATCCACGTCGGTGGATAGGGTCTTTTCTTTCTATAAACCCTCGCTGACCGCAGACAAAGACTTCGAACCCCATTTTCGACAAGCATTGTTCGCAAATAAAGACATGTATGCTATCTATCAAGGCT
>CALHPT010000074.1 GCA_938036405.1 uncultured Tannerella sp. | reverse complement strand
TGCTCCGCATCGACTTCCTCCTGCCCGGCAAACAAGGTTTCGAGTATTACGAGCACTTCAAATTCCGCTTCCAAAACGGCCGCTTCGAGCTCATCGGCTGGGATCGAGAGGTATGTAAAAAGGGAAGTAAATGGCCGCGCGAGGTCACGAGCGTGAACTTCTCCACCAAGAAGATCACCTACGAAGACCGTACACAGAAGGGCAAAGACTACAGGCAGTCCTTCCCCTATGGCCAGCTGAAGACCCTCGGTACCGTTGTGCCCGGTGAGTTCGAAATGAATATCTACGACTATATGTAAACTTCCAGGACATCACCACATGTGATAAGCCTTCACCCTATGAGGAGGCACGAATCCCCGCCGGATCCCTTCCGGCGGGGATTCTTTTGTCTTTGTACGCTGTGCAAGTAGCAAACTCGGGGGAGTTATTCTATGTCGCCTGCAAACTTGGCCGGCGCCCCTGGCGCCTTTTAGGGCTTGCACACCGTGCAAGTAGCAAAACTCGGTGGGTTTCGGGGCTTGCACGCTGTGCAAGTAGCAAAACTCGGCGGGTTTCGGGGCTTGCACGCCGTGCGAGTAGCAAAACTCGGCGGGTTTCGGGGCTTGCACGCCGTGCGAGTAGCAAACTCGGGGGAGTTATCCTATGTCGCCTGCAAACTTGGCCGGCGCCCCTGGCGCCTTTTGGGGCTTGCACGCCGTGCGGGTAGTAAAACGCACCAAGCAAGTGCCCCGAATCGATCACTCGACTCCGAACGAGATGGATCCAGATCCGGCGCTTAGCTTTGCCACCTCATTTTTTGTCACACCCCATCATGCTGAAAGATTTACTGCTACAAACCCGGAGCTTCCGGCGCTTTTACGAGGACGAACGCCTCGACGCCGACGTGCTCACCGCGGCCATTGATGCCGCACGACTCTGTCCCTCGGCGCGCAACGCTCAACCGCTGAAGTACCGCCTCGTCACCGAGCACGACGAGTGCGACCGACTCTTCCCCACGCTCCGCTGGGCGGCCTACCTCAAGGACTGGGGCGGACCGGCCGAGGGCGAACGACCCGCAGCATACCTCATCCAACTCCTCGACACACGCATCGTCCGCGATCCCTACTGCGACGACGGCATCCAGGCTCTCGCCATCCTGCTCTCGCTCGCCGAGCACGGCCTGGGCGGTGCATCATCAAGGCCTTTAATGCCAAACAGATTCAGGCCGACTTCCGACTGCCTGATTATCTCGAAGTGCGTACCGTGTTAGCCTTGGGACGGCCGCGAGAGACCGTCGTCATCGAGCCGATGGCGCCCGACGGCGATTACCGCTATTGGCGCGATGCCGCGGGCGTACACCATGTGCCGAAGCGCGCTGTCGAGGAGCTGATCTGGAAGGAGGAGCCATGATCACGGACGAGATACTGCGCGAACTGCAAGCCCTCGGATCCATCGCAAAGGCGGCCGACTTGGCGCGCTTCTTCAAGACCGGCCCGGGAGAGTATGGCGAGGGTGATCGCTTCCTCGGGGTGCCCGTGCCAGGGGTGCGCAGCGTGGCGCGTAGGCATTATGCCAAGGCGGGCGACGAGGATCTGTGTCGGCTGCTTGAGAGCGACTTTCACGAGGTGCGCCTCTGCGGACTGTTGATGCTTGTGGAACGATATGAGCGGACCCGGACGCGGGCGGTACGCGCGGCCACGGCCGACTTCTACCTCCGTCATCGCGCGCGCATCGACAACTGGGATTTGGTGGACTTGACGGCATATAAGATCCTCGGCCGCGAGACGTTCGACACGAACAACGCCGACCTCCTCCGCAGCCTCTCTGACTCCGAGCGGATGTGGGACAAGCGCATTGCCATCGTCGCCACCATGTACTGGCTGCGGCAGGGGCACACGGATCTAACCTTCGAGCTGGCCCTCCGCAACCTCACCCACCCACACGACCTCATGCACAAAGCCAATGGCTGGCTGCTCCGTGAGGCTGGCAAACGCGACATCGTCGCCCTCTGTGACTTCCTCCGCACACACATCCACAGCCTCCCCCGCACCACCCTCCGCTATGCCATCGAGCGTTTCCCGGCCGAGGATCGACGGGCATTCCTCAACCTCGGTAAGACGTTAGAACACGCATGACTGATCTCTTTGATACCATTGATCCAGCGAGCATCCTCTCGCTCACGGAGCTGAACCGCAACATCAAGCAGGCCCTGCGCGACGCCCTACCCGAGACGTATTGGGTGCGGGCCGAGACGAGCGAAGTGCGCGTAAATAGCTATTCGGGCCATTGCTATCTGGAGTTTGTCGAAAAGGACGAACGCACCGGGCAGGTAGCTGCCCGAGCACGCGGCACGATCTGGGCCCAGCAGTACGCCGTCATCCGCCCCTACTTCGAGGAGGAGACGGGCCGCCCCTTCACGTCGGGGCTGAAGGTGCTCGTGCGCGTGGCCGTCGACTTTCACGAGCTGTACGGCCTCTCCCTGACCGTCCACGACATCGACCCCTCGTTCACGGTGGGCGACCTGGTGCGACGGCGCAAGGAGATCGTCCGGCAGCTGCAAGCCGACGGCGTCTTCGACCTCAACCGCTCCCTGCCGTTCCCACCACGGCCACAGCGCATCGCCGTCATCTCGTCCGCCACGGCCGCAGGCTACGAAGACTTCACCAACCAGCTGCTCGGCAACGAGTACGGCTTCCCGTTCTACGTCCGGCTCTACCCGGCCCTCATGCAGGGCGAGCGAACGGAGGCGAGCATCATCGCTGCGCTGGATCGCATCTATGCCGCGCGCGAGGCCTTCGACATCGTCGTCATCATCCGCGGCGGAGGCTCCACGGCCGACCTCAGCAGCTTCGACTCCTACGCCTTGGCCGCCAACTGCGCACAGTTCCCCCTGCCCATCATCACCGGCATCGGCCACGAACGCGACGACACGGTGGTCGACCTCGTGGCCCATACGCGCCTCAAGACACCGACGGCCGTGGCCGCGTTTCTCATCGACTGTATGGCGGCTCAGCTAGTAGACATCAACGACCTGCGCGACCGACTCTATCGGGCAGCTACGGTCCGCATCGAGCGGGAACAGCAGACGTTCCGCAGTGTCGTCGCACGCTTTCCGCTCTTGGTTTCGGGCCACGTAGAGCGACGGCGCGCGGAGTGGCTCCGACTCTCGGCACGCCTGGCAACCGTCCCTCAGCTCATCGAGCGACGGCGCACGGAGTGGCATCGGCTCTCGGCGCGCCTTGCGGCCGTTCCGCAACGCATCGCGCGTCATCGCGAACGCATCGACGCCCTGCCGGAGCGCCTCCGCAGCGCTGCGGACAGTCTGCTAATGCGCCGCCGGCACAACCTCGAGCTGAGCGAGCAGCACATCCGACTGGCCTCGCCCGACGTGCTCCTCAAGCGCGGCTATACGATGACCCTACGCGACGGCGTCATCGTCAAACGCGCTGCTATGCTCTCCCCCGGCGACACCGTCACCATCCGCTTTGCCGACGGCGAGCAAGAAGGGCGAATTGTCTAAGCAATGATTTCACATTTAGTTTCACAACCCATGTCAGAAGAAAAAGCAACCTACAACAGCGCCGTGGCCCGTCTGCGGCAGATCATTGAAGAGATCGAGCGCGGAGAGCTGGACGTCGACGTCCTTTCCGCCAAAGTCCGGGAGGCCGGGCGGCTCATCCAACTATGCAAAGACAAGCTCCTCAAGGCCGACGAGGAGGTAAAGAAGATCCTCGATGAGCTCGACCAGTAAGCACACCATCCTCATCGTGGCCGGCGGACGCGGCACACGCATGGGCGGCCCGCAGCCGAAGCAGTTCCTCGAGCTGGCCGGCCGGCCCGTGCTAATGCACACCCTCGAGGCATTCGACCGCTGGGACGCGTCGGCGCGTCTCATCGTGGTGCTGCCCGAAGACCAAATCGAAACGTGGAAGCGGCTATGTGAGGCGCATGCCTTCGGCCGGATTCACCGCGTAGTGGCCGGTGGCGAGACACGTTTCCATTCCGTGCGGAACGGACTCGGCGCCGTTGCGTCGAACGGACTGATCGCGGTGCACGACGGCGTCCGTCCGCTCGTGGCGCCGTCGGTCATCGCTGCTTGCTTTGCTGCGGCGGCTGACGGTGGCGCGGCCGTGCCCGTCGTGCCCGTGGTCGAATCAGTGCGCGAGGTGGACGTCGACGGCGGCAGTCGGCCCGTCGACCGCACACGGTTGCGCGTGGTGCAGACACCGCAAGTCTTCCGCGCCGACGTGCTGCGCGCCGCCTATTGCCTGCCCTACGATCCGCGTTTCACCGACGACGCCTCCGTGGTGGAAGCCTCCGGCGTGGCTGTCCGCCTCGTCCCCGGCAACCGCGAGAACATCAAGCTCACCACGCCGATGGATCTCCTCCTCGCGGAGCAACTGATGCGCCGGGAGTGATCCTACTCCTCCGTCTCGGCGCGGCTGTAGACGAGGCGGCCGTCGTCCGGGAGGAAGGTGTAGCGGAGGGTGCCGATGGCCAAGAGGTCGCTGAGGATGTGGCGGGCAACCGGGCGGCGGATGTGCGCCAGGCGACAAAACTCGGAGAGCGAAACGCTGGAGTGGGTCTCGAGATGGCGAAACAGGGCCTCGACGGGACGGGTGAGGCGGAAGAGTCGGCCGTCGGGGCGGCGCAGCTTCTTCCAGGCCAGCACCAGAGTCGGATCAGCCGGACGGTTCTCGTCGGCCACGCGCAGGTAAGCCACGTATTGGTCGTCCTTATCGGGCGCCAGATAGGGGCGGTCGGGGCCGCGCTCGATGTCGATCTCCAGCACCGTGCGTCCGCCGACCTCCCACCGTCGGGCGGTGAAGGGCACCGCGGGGCGGGTGTAGCGCTCGGAGGCGGCCTCGATCATGTAATACTCCTCCTCGCTGCGTACGCCAGCGATGCGTCCGTTGTCCTTTACGCCGATGAGCAGCCGCCCGCCGTCGGTATTGGCGAAGGCGCTGAGGGTGCGAGCGATCTTCTTACTGTCGCTGATTTCGAACTTGAAGTCTTGCCTCTGGTGTTCGCCTTCTGCGATCAGGGCTTCGAGGGGGTGCATATAGAAGATAAAGGGTGTGAGTAGCTAAAATCTAAAAACGGAGGCGCAGGCTCCGACCTCAAGAGCAATCACTCCGACGCCTCGGAAGACTTCTTAAGCCGAAAATCAGTGATTCCAGCACTTCGGAAGCCTTCCTAAGCCGAAAATCAGTGATTCCAGAGCTTCGGAAGCCTTCCTAAGCCGAAAATCAATGATTCCAGCACTTCGGAAGCCTTCTTAAGCCAAAAATCAGTGATTCCAGCGCTTCGGAAGACTTCTTAAGCCAAAAATCAATGATTCCGGAGCTCAGACGCCAGTCGAAATGCTGCGTCAGATGGGCTATCTAAGGGTTCACACATCCGGTTGACTCCCGAGCAACGCAACGGCGCGGGCGAGGTCGTCCGGGGTGTCGATGCCGACGGTGTCGTAGGGCGTGACGGCCACACGGATGCGGTAGCCGTTTTCGAGCCAGCGCAGTTGCTCGAGGCTCTCGGCCTTCTCTAACGACGATTGCGGCAGCAGGGTGATGGCGCGGAGCGTCTCGGCGCGGTAGGCGTAGAGGCCGATGTGCTTGTAGAAGGTGTGGCGTCGGAGCCACTCGGTGTGCACGGCGCCGCGGATGTAGGGGATGATGGAGCGGCTGAAGTAGAGCGCGTCGCCGTGGATGTCGAAGGCCACCTTGGGCGTGTTCGGGTTGAAGAGCGTCTGCTCGAAGTCGCCGTCGGGGGCGAAGGCTTTGGCCAGCGTGGCAATGCGCACGTCGGGGGCGTCGAAGCAACGCTTGAGTTGCTCGATCTGCTCGGGGCGGATGAAGGGCTCGTCACCCTGGATGTTGATCACCACGTCGGCCGTGGCGCCCACCTTGTCGCAGGCTTCGCGGCAGCGGTCGGTACCGCTGCGGTGCGTGTCGGAGGTCATGACGACGTCGCCGCCGAAAGCCTCGACAGCCTGACGGATACGTTCGTCGTCGGTGGCCACCCAGAGGCTATCGACGGTGGGGCGTACGCGTTCGTAGACGCGCTGAATCATGGGTTTACCGCCCAGGTCGACCAGCGGTTTGCCGGGGAAGCGCGTCGATGCGTAACGCGCAGGGATAATGCCAAGAAAGTGCATGGGGATATAAGTAGTTATCGGACTTTGGCCGGGGAGTTATGCGGCTTTCGCCGCGGTAGTTAGAGGGAGTTACAAGTAGGGGCGTATCGCGCGACGCCCCCCAACGCCCCGAAAGAGGGCGAACGCATGTTGTGCATTCATTCCTTGCGGAATGTTTGGGGGGCGTATTCGATACGCCCCTACATAAAGAATTATCGCTTGCGCTCTTGCCGCTTCGTGTTCTGCGCTTGCCGCTGGGTGTTGCGCTGCTTTTGCTGACGCTCCAGTTCGGCTTGCTGCTTCTTCTGCATCTCGGCCATGCGCTCCATGAAGCTGCCGCGCTTGCGGGGCTTCTTCTTGTTCGCCTCGAGCTTGGCCAGCAGCTTGTCTTCGTTGATGAAGTAGCGGAACGAGGCCGTCTGTAGGATGGTGATAAGCGTGGAGACAAGGAAGTAGTAGCTCAGACCCGCGGCGTTCTGGTTGAAGATGAAGAAGAACATCACGGGCATCATGTACGTCATCATGGCCATGCCGGGCATCTGTTGCTGACCGGTGTTGCTCATGCTCATGTTGATCTTGGAGTAGACCACGTTGACGATCGTCATCAGCAGACAGAAGAGGCTGATGTGGTTACCCATGAAGGAGCTGATGAGCGGGATGTTGGCGTCCCACGAGATGACGGCGTCGAACGTCGAGAGGTCCTTGGCCCAGAGGAACGACTGCTGACGCAGCTCGATGGCCGTCGGGAAGAGCCAGTAGAGCGCGATGAGGATAGGCATCTGGAGCAGCATCGGCAAGCAACCACTCATAGGGCTGGCTCCGGCGCGACTGTACAGCTCCATCGTAGCCTTCTGCCGATCCATCGCCTGCTCCTGCTTCGGGTAGCGGGCGTTGATCGCCTCCACCTGCGGGCGCAGCACACGCATCTTGGCCGTGGACATGTACGACTTGTACGTCAGCGGGAAGAGCACGAGCTTAACGATGAGCGTAAGGATGAGGATGATCACACCGTAGTTGGTGAGGAAGCGGCCGAGGTAGTCGAAGATGGGCACGATGAAGTAGCGGTTGATGGGGCGCACCCATTTGTAGCCCAGCGGCACGAGCTCGTCGAGCGAGAGGCGGTCGGCCTTGTCACGACCCTTATCGTAGGCGCCAAGGAGTTTGTACTTGTTCGGGCCGATGAAATAGTTGAAGCCGATGGTGTCGGGGCGAGACGGGTCGAAGTCGACGCTCGTCATGGCCGTGAAGGTCTTCAGATGGGCCGTGTCCGTGTCGGGCGTCAGGCGTGACTCGAGTTTGGAAGCCGTGAAGGCGTCGTCGGCAATGAGCACCGTGGCGAAGTACTTGTTCTTGTAGCCGATCCACTTCAGGCGGTTGGAGATCTGCTTGTCTGCATCCTTCGTCTCGCTCAGCTTGTCCACATCGTCGGCCACGTATTTATAGTAGAGGGCCGTGTACTGGTTCTCGTACTTCCGACCGTGCTCCAGCTGGCGCGCGTGCTGCGTCCAGGTCAGGTCGAGCGAGCGGGTAGAGGGAGCGAGGATGCCGTTCATGCCGGCCGAAAGGATCGTGTAGCGCAGCATGTAATCGTCCGGAGCGAGCGAGTAGGTGAAGTCCATGTGCGCGCCGTCGCCCGCGTCAAGGCGCATGGTGACTGAGCGACCGTCGGCGCCCTTGATCGGCGTGAAGTAGAGGTCGGCCGTGTTGATGACGCGCTGATTGGCCGTGATCATCGTCAGGTTGAGAGCCGACTCGTCCGCGCCGTCGAAGAGCACGAGCGGCTGCTTGTCGTAGGTGGTGTATTCCTTCAGTCGGGCGTAGCAGAGGCGGCCGCCCTTGGTGCTGATGCGCACCTCCACCTTGTCGTTCTCGAGGGTAACAAACTCCTCCGTACCGACGGCCGCACGTGCGAAGGCTCCGTATGTGCCGCGCAGACGCTCCTCACGCACGGAGTCGGGCAGGCCGACGGTATCCGCGGCCGTTGTCGGTGCGAGATCGGCCGTGGCCTTCGCTTGGTCTATCTGAGCCAAGGCGGCCTGTTCCACTCGGGCCACCGAGTCGTTGTAACGCTGTTGCGCCTTGATCTGTTCCTCACTCGGGCGGTTGAACCAGACGAAAAGCACCAGCACCACCCCGATCAGTATGAAACCGATCACTGTATTCTTATCCATTGACATATTCTTTCAAGTAGTTATGGAGGCTACGCCTCCGGTAGTTATGCGGCTGCGCCGCGGTAGTTAGTAGTAGTTAGAAGAAGAGGCTACCCTCTACCCTCTCGTCTCTACCCTCTATTTATTGATCGCGGCTTTGATGAATCCCATGAACAGCGGGTTAGGACTGAGCACGGTGCTGGTATATTCCGGGTGATACTGCACGCCGACGAACCAGCGCAGACCACTCACTTCGACGGCCTCGACGAGCCCCGTGTCGGGGTTCTCGCCCACGCACTGCATACCGGCAGCCTCGAAGCGGTCCTTGTATTCGTTGTTGAACTCGAAGCGGTGGCGATGGCGCTCCTGGATGTGCGACTTGCCATAGGCGGCGGCGATGTGTGAGCCGGGGCGCAGGGTGCAGTCGTACGTGCCGAGGCGCATGGTGCCGCCCATGTTGACCACGTTTTTCTGATCCTCCATGAGGTCGATCACGGGATAAGGCGTCTGCGGATCCATCTCCGTGGAGTTGGCTCCCTCAAGGCCGAGCACATCGCGGGCAAATTCGATGACCATACACTGCATACCCAGGCAGATGCCGAGCGTGGGGATGTCGTGCTCGCGGAGGTAACGGATGGCGGCAAATTTACCTTCCACGCCGCGTTGCCCGAAGCCCGGAGCGATGATGACGCCGTCCAGATCGGCCAACAGTTCGGCCACATTCGCGTCGTTGATCTTCTCCGAGTGGATGACGCGCAGGTCGAGCTTGCGCTCGTTATAAATGGAGGCGATGAGCAGCGATTCGTCGATCGACTTATAGGCGTCTTGCAGCTCGACGTACTTGCCCACGAGGCCGATGCGGATCACGTCGGTGGCTCGCTTCTTCCGGTCGAGGAAGTCCTTCCACGGGCTCAGCTCCGGCGTGGGGCCGACTTCGAGGCCGAGCTTCTCCAGTACGATGGAATCCATCTGTTGGCGTTGCAACATGAGGGGCACCTCGTAGATGGTGGGCACGTCGACGGACTGGATGACGGCCTCCTTCGAGACGTTGCAGAAGAGGGCCACCTTACGCAGGATCTCGGGGTTGAGCTCGTGCTCCGTGCGCAGGACGAGCATATCGGGCTGCACGCCCAGCTCTTGGAGCTGCTTGACGGAGTGTTGCGTGGGCTTCGTCTTGTATTCCTTCGCGGCGGCGATGAAAGGCACGTAGGTCAGGTGGACGCAGAGGCAGTCGCGCCCCAGCTCCCAACGCAGCTGGCGGACACTCTCGATGAAGGGCAGCGACTCGATGTCGCCCACCGTGCCACCGATCTCGGTGATGACGAAGTCGAACTGATTCTTGGCGCCGAGCAGCTTGACGTTACGCTTGATCTCGTCCGTGATGTGGGGGATCACCTGCACCGTCTTGCCCAGATAGTCTCCGCGGCGTTCCTTGTTGATGACGCTCTGGTAGATGCGGCCCGTGGTGATGCTGTTGGCGCGGGTGGTGGGGAGGTTGAGGAAGCGCTCATAGTGCCCGAGGTCGAGGTCCGTCTCGTGCCCATCGACGGTGACGAAGCACTCGCCGTGCTCATAGGGGTTGAGCGTCCCCGGATCTACGTTGATATAAGGGTCGAACTTTTGGATCGTCACCCGGTAGCCGCGCGCCTGCAGCAGCTTGCCCAGCGAAGCCGAGACGATGCCCTTACCAAGGGACGAAACGACGCCGCCTGTCACAAAAATGTACTTCGTATTTGCCACAATTATTCCTTTCTTTTTAACGGCGGGCAAAGATAGAGCGATCTAAACACTAACAGAATAGAAAGAAAAGGCGCCGTCCGCGCGGCCAGCCCTCCGTTTGCGCTTGCAAATCGGCCGTCCGAAGGCCTTTCCGGCCGTTTTCCCCATCAAATGTCGACGCCCAAGCGAGGGAGGCATGATTGACTCGATCAATCATAAGGATTAAGCCATTGAGTTACGATTGACTCGATCAATGTTAACTATATAATTATTGACTTACGATTGACTCGATCGATGTTAACTATATAATTATTGGCTTATGATTGACTCAGTCAATGATAACTATATAATTATTGGCTTACGATTGATTCAATCAATGATAACTATATAATTATCGGCTTACGATTGACTCAGTCAATGATAACTATTAAGCTTGCTGCTTATGATGGACTCAGTCAACGGGGAGAAATGAAGGGGAAGGGGGCAAAAAAACGGAGCGAGGGGCCGAAGCGCATTCGATTGACCCTAAAAACAAAAAAGGCACTGCCGAAACCAAATCCGACAGCGCCTTCTCGCTGTTTTTATCTGAAAAACGGACGCGGATGCCCCTCCGATCTAACGCCTCACAAGGGTGTATGCGATGAGGAAAAGCGTCCCCCCAAAGGAGGCAAAAAGCATCCGGCGACTGCTGCGGATCGCGGCATGGACGCCCAGAAGGAGGGCGGCGTAAGCGCCAAGGAGCAGGACGAAGTCGAAGCGCATCGGGACGCCAGAGCCGGGGATGAGGCTGAACCGATCGACGACGGAGACGAGCGTGTGCGTCAGGCGCTCCACAGCGCTCTGCAGCCCGAAGTCAACGGGAGCGCCAGCGGGCAGCGCGACCCACACGAGGGCCGTGGGGATGAGCAGCGAGGCGGCCAGCGCGAGGAAGAGATTGGCGAAGAGGAAAACGAGGGAGGCGCGGCCGAAATAGTAGCAACAGAGCGGGAAGGTGCCGACCTGTGCGGCCAGGCTGACGGCCACGAATCGCCAGGGGATCGCGATCCAGCGACGCTCCACATAGAGCAGTCTGGCGATGCGAGGCGCGAGCAGGAGAATGAAAAAGACGGCCGCGAAGGTGAGCTGGAAACCGACGTCGAAGAGGCTGAAAGGATCGACAAAGAGCATCAGCAAAGCGGCCGCCGCCAGCGTGTTGTAGGGGTCGATCCTACGGCAGATGGCCACGCCGGCGAGGTAGAACGTCAGCATCGTGGCCGCCCGGACGGCAGGCGCGGAGAGGCCCGACACGGCGGCGTAGGCCCAGGCGACGAGGATCATCAATCCGCAGCGGAAGAGTCGGCAGGGCGTAGTCGGCGGCAGGAAGCCGAACAGCAGAGCGAGCACACCGCTGACGAGGCCGACGTGGAAGCCGCTGACGGCTAAGAGGTGGGCCACGCCGGCGGTCGAGAATCGGCGTCGCAAGTCGGGCGTCATGCCGCTGCGGTCGTTGACGGTGAGCGCGGCGATCACGGCGTGTTCGTCAGGCGAAAGGCGGAGCTGCCCGAGGCGCTCCACGATACGCCCTTGCACAGCGTGCGCAGCCCGTTGCCATGCCGTCGGCGCAGGCCTCGGATCGTCGAGGTGCCGCTCAGCCAAAGCCGTCCGCTGTATGGCCAGGAAGAACGTCAGGCTGACGAGGATCGTGCCCCAGACGTAGGGCGTCTCGAGTCGCAATTCGCGCGTCGTCGACCGTCGCCCCAGGCTGCACACAAGCACCGCAATGGCGGGTACCAAAAGCACGAACGACAAGCGCTGAAGCGGGTAGCAGACCTCGCAAAGGATACCGGCAATCCACAAAAAAAGCGGCCTCGCCAGAGGTCGCTTTCTCCATTCGTTGTGATCGCGTTCGATCATGCTCGATTGTTTGTTTCGCGGGGCGTCGGCCCGTCGCGTTGTGTTGTTGTCTTGCGGGGAGAGTGTCCGCGGCGCCTCTCCCCCTCGGGTAAAATGGACGATTGCGCTACGCCTTATTTCCGCTCACCTTCGCCCAGAGGAATCGGGTGGCAAACCAAAGGTGACGCATCTGCGTGGGCAACGTCCCGTAGTAGCGGCACATAATGCGGTAGCGCTCCGCCAGCGACGCCTTACGGTTGCGCGTCGTCATCCCCTCGGCTTCATAATTCACTAACCGCATGCGTGAGTTGACGATCCGTTGCGATTGTTTCATGCACCGGATACACCAATCGAAGTCGGCCGAGAATCGGTATTGCAAATCGTACGTCGGCGCCACGCTCCGCTTGACGACAAACGCCTGATGGCTGACGCGCATCCCCGTTCGGAAACCGCGCCAAGTCAGCGTCTCGGGCGCCTTCAGTCGACGCTCGGCGATAAATCGCCCCTCGCTGTCGGTCACGTCCGTCTCGCCGTAAAGGATATCCGGCCGACCGTTTCGCTCGGCTACATCAGCCAGTTGCGCCACCGTCTCCGGCGATCGAAATGTGTCGCCTGCGTTGAGAAACCAAACGTAGTCGCCCGTCGCGCGTTGCAGCCCCTTGTTCATCGCGTCGTACAGTCCACGGTCCGGCTCCGAAACAGTCACGCACCGCATCGGCTCCATGCCACGCCGCGTGCGTTCGTCCGCCACCTCCGCTTCCCAACGTGCGACTCGCTCCATCGTCCCGTCGGTCGATCCCCCGTCAATCACGAGGTACTCCATCTCGCCATACGTCTGCACCCCGACGCTCTGCAACGTCCGCTCGAGCGCCTTCCGAGCATTGTATGTGACTGTGATGATGGAGAAGTGAGGGGGCATAGATATTATTTCAACAAACTACGAAGAAGTAACAGTAATCTAGTGAAAAAAGACCTTTTGGTCTTTTTTTACTAAATATAAAATTAGGAGGAAATAATGGAAAATATAATTTCAAGTATCTCAAATGTAGGATTTCCTGTAGTTCTTTCCGTATTTTTATTACTTAGATTTGAAAAAAAGATTGACGAACTTACAAAGGCTATAAATGAATTGGTTGTTAAACTTAAATAGGAGATTTATGATAGATATTGAAAAAGCTATAAAGTGGTTTGAAAACAGAAAGGGAAAAGTTTCATATTCTATGGAAAATAGAAATGGTCCAAATAGTTATGACTGTTCATCTTCCATATACTATGCATTAATGTCATCAGGAGCAAAGAGCAATGGCTGGACGATTGACACCTTGCATGAACATTATTGGCTTACAAAGATCGGCTTTGAAAAAATAACTGATAATATTCCTTGGAATGCTAAAAGAGGAGATATTTTTATCTGGGGAAGAAAAGAGGGTGTTCCCTCAAGTTATGGACATACAGGAATTTTTATTGATGAAAACAACATTATTCACTGTAATTATTCAGCTAATGGGATTTCTGTTGATAATCATGACAAATTATGGGTTTATGTAGGTAGACCACATTATTTTGTATATAGATTAAAAGCATCACAAGATGAGGGAGAATATATGGAACTTTTGAATATAAAAAGTAAAGTTAATGGCTACTATTCAATCGATAGTTTGCCTTGGTTTTGCGAAGATAAAAGTATGATTGGTACAACTCAAAATTATCAAGGACAAGAGGTAACTTTAACTCGAAAATGGGGAAGTTACTATTATGTAAAGGAATTAAAAGGTTGGGTCGATTATAGAGCTTTTATAAATGAAAAGGCAATAAAAGAAGTCGCCAAAGAAGTAATTCAAGGAAATTGGGGTACCGGAGAATTAAGAAGGGCAAAACTCGAAAATGCAGGATATAAT
>CALHPT010000073.1 GCA_938036405.1 uncultured Tannerella sp. | reverse complement strand
AACCCCGTCCGCCTATTGTAAAATATGCGGATCGTGATATATATCAGCGAGATACGGTAGGCCGCATAGAGGAAGAGAAAAGCGGAGGCAGCGTAAAGGAGATGGCGACTATCAAGGAAAATCCATAGCGTAGGCAGGTAGAGCGTGCATCCCCAAAGACCAGTCAAGGCATGGTAACGATTGTCCCACATGGCATATCGCTCACCGGAGTCAAAAGCATGGCCATAGAGAAAGTAAATCATGCGCTTGAGAAGATAGTAGAGCCCTGTAGCAGCGAAAATGAGCCCAAGGGGGATCAGCACCGATTGGAGATCGTCGGTGGGCAGAGCGACATAGTGGCGGGCCAAGAGATAGATGAAGAGGCTGCAGAGCGAAAGAGCCTGAAACCGCATGAAGCCACGAAAGAAGAGGTCGCTCTTGACGGGCCGATCGAAGAGGTTGTCTCGCTCTTTGACGGAAAGGATGTCCTTGGCCATCTTCCGGATCAGGTAGGCGTGAGAGTGAAAGACGGCTGCGAAGAGCGATATTTCAATGAGCAGGATGACGGGGATGACGTCATTCAGATAGGATCCGTCGGCCAGACGGAGGCCGATGTATCCCTCAAAAAGCCCGTTGTCCATTGTGCATTCTTTTCTGTTGGAGATTCATATATACCGTATTGGGGGCGCGAATGTAGAGAGATTTGGATAGTAGCGCCTCTGATCGGTATTCTCTGGCATCTCCAGTCAGGCCATATTCATGCATAGGTGCCTTTACAGATGGATTTTCGGTGTGAAGAGCAAAATAGAGGAATAAACGCACGCTAATTTTGGTGTTTAGTAGGCGTGTTTATCTTTGCCGCCCGAAAATCAAAGGAAATATGATCCGTTTGACAAATACAAGAATGATGTGCGGGTGGTGGTGGCGCCCAATGAGATTCCAATACAGTCGTGAGGTTGGAAGCACACCCGCATATCCATAGGTCAAACAGAAAGAACGATCCGATTGACATATAGATAATGAATGGAGGCTCTGTCGCACACGACTTGCGGCAGGGCCTCTTTTGTTTTCAGGGAGTAATCTGTGCCCTGGATGCACCCCCTGAAAAAGAACGATGAGATAAACCCAAAAAGAATGGAAGAAAGAGACAACAATTACCGAGTCAGCCCAGAGGGATACTACGGGATGTTTGGCGGAGCGTATGTACCGGAGATCTTACATCGATGCGTTGATGAGCTGCGCGAGAGTTACCTGCGCGTGATCGAGAGTGAAGCGTTCATGCAGGAGTTCAGCACACTGCTGCGCGACTATGCGGGTCGGCCGTCGCCGCTTTATCGTGCGACACGCATGTCGGAACGCTACGGATGCCGACTCTACCTCAAGCGGGAAGACCTGAACCACACGGGCTCGCACAAGATCAACAATGCACTGGGACAGGTGCTGCTGGCGCGACATATGGGTCGGCGGAGGGTGATCGCTGAGACGGGCGCGGGACAGCACGGTGTGGCCGTGGCCACCGTCTGCGCACTGATGGGCATGGAGTGTATGATCTACATGGGGCGGACGGACACGGAGCGTCAGCGGGCGAACGTAGAGAAGATCCGTATGCTGGGCGGGGAAGTGACGCCGGTGGAGTCGGGCAACATGACGCTGAAGGACGCGACGAACGAGGCGATCCGCGACTGGTGCCGTCACCCGTCGGACACGTACTACGTGATCGGTTCGACGGTCGGGCCGCATCCCTACCCGGATCTGGTGGCGCGACTGCAATCGGTGATCGGGCGTGAGATCAGCTGGCAGCTACGGGAGCGGGAGGGCCGCGACAGGCCAGACTGCCTGATGGCGTGCGTCGGAGGAGGGAGCAACGCGGCGGGAACGATCTATCCGTTCGTGGACGATGAGCGGGTGCGGATCGTATTGGCCGAGGCGGCGGGCTACGGCGTGGAGAGTGGTCGGAGTGCGGCGACGCTTCATCTGGGTCAGCCGGGCATCATCCACGGCGCACGGACGCTGGTCATGCAGGACAATGACGGACAGATCGAGGAGCCTTATTCGATCTCCGCGGGGCTGGACTATCCGGGCATCGGACCGATGCACGCCAACCTCTTTGCCCGCGGACGGGCGGAGGTGGTGGCCGTGACGGATCGGGAGGCGGTGGAGGCGGCTTACGAGCTGACTCGGCTGGAGGGGATCATCCCGGCGCTGGAGTCTGCTCACGCGCTGGGGGCGCTCGGTCGACTGCGTTTCGGACCGGATGAGCTGGTGGTGCTGACTGTCTCTGGACGGGGGGATAAGGATATGGAGACGTATCTCTCTGCGAAGCCTTAACGGCCTTCTTTGATGACCTTCTTTTCTTGACTGCTTTAACGACCCCTTCTTTTCTTGCCTTGATGCAAGAAAAGAAGCAAAAGAAAATCAAGGCGTCAG
>CALHPT010000072.1 GCA_938036405.1 uncultured Tannerella sp. | reverse complement strand
TCCACCTTTTTGAGAAGGAACCAGTGGATGGTCGAGATATCGAAATCATGCTCGATCGTCCTGAACGTGTTGCCAATGGAGAGCTCAAGCCATCCAGAGGTGGGTGGCATAGGGATGTATTCTCCATCGAACATCTTGTCGAAGATCGAGGGCAAGAGGAGCGTGTAGCCCATGACTGGCCGATTCGTCTTCCACCCGCCCCAGCCCGTCTTCTTGTTCCGGTCTTCCTTGTCGTAATACGCCGCATAAGCATTGCCCCATGCGCCTTCGCCAGGTTCCCACTTGCGTCCGGTGGTGTAGACCATAAAGGACAGCAGCGGCGTGTTGACGACCGTCGAGTTGTCGTAGTGATAGAGCGCCTTGCCTTGATCGTCGCGCAGGACGAGCCGGAAGGGGATATAGCCGTAGTTGCAGCGCTTCTGAAAGTCCTTCCACCAGCCCTCCTCGTTGTCTTTGCCTGCATCCTCGAAGGGGTTGTAGCGCACATCCACCAAAGCCTCGATCTTCAAGTTCAGCAGGTAGTTGTCACGCTGTGCCGGGTCGACAAAGACGTACGGGCGATCATGCATCTCGATCATGACTGAAGGCAGACCCGCATTCAGTATGCGGCTGCATTGCTGGGTGTACGTCTTGTGCCCTGTGCGGGTGTCGAAGACGACGGCCACGCCCGCCTCTGCATCACCCGAAAAGATAGGCTTGATCTTGAAGAACCTCGCCTGATTGAAGGCATCCAGCACGCGGAACTTCCGCTGCTTAAGGCTGAGCGGATGGAGCAGCATGTCGAAGCCCGGGTAGTTCTGATCGGAGTAGTCCACATTCACGCGGTGTGTGGTGCAGGCCGTGTCCTTGATCATGTCCGGCTCGATGGAGGCGTCGACGAAGCTGTTGTTCATGTAGGGCGAATAGGTCAGCTCGCAGTTGTTGTACGTCTTGTCTACACCCAGCGCCGAGTCGGCGAGGCACCAGCGCACCTTGCGGGGTGATGTGCCCTCGAGGGCATGAAGATCGTAGAGGTTGATGCGACCATCCTTCTGCACCATTTGCAGGCCGAAGGGGCGCAAGACGCCCTCCAGCACCTCGCGCAGGGTCATCGGCTCACCGTCTTCGTCGAAGAAGTTGTCCTCCGACACGTAGACGCCGTCGAGCAGCGTCGCTCCGCTGGCCGTGGTGGTGGAGATATGCGTCTGCCATTCTGACCCCGTATTGATCTCGCTCTTCTTCACTGCCAGATCGAGCACGGTGCGCAGCTTGATGCGCTGGCGGTTCTGCCCCGTCTGCTCGAAGGCGATGCGATCGAGCAGGGCGAAGTCGCTGAAGGTCAGTGAGACCTCATAGTCCTTCTCCCGGCTGAAGGGCTCCTCGTAAATCTCCGGATCGAGTGTGCCGCTCCAGTAGAGCTTATTGTTGCGGTAGATGTCGAGCCGTGTACTGCCTGCCTGAGTGGTGTAGAGGTCGACAAACTGGCGATCTGTCTCCGAGACGACCATCAGCGTAGCCGCCGACGACATCACGGGCTCTAACTTGTCCACCTCTGCCCACTCGATCGACACGGGCGTCTCGTAGGGAAACGTCAGCTCGACCGGCTTACCCGTGAAGCCTTCCTGCCAGATCTCCGCCCGATAGCGCGACCCGGCGATGCTCATAAACTCGCCCGTATAGCGTATACCCTTAGCCACTGTCCTTGAATGGTTGTTTAGTTGTTATTCGTTGTTCGTTATCTCGTTCTTCGGCTCACCTGCGAACGCTTGTTCAGCACCCCCACCAAGTCACGTCCGGCGATGTGGAAGACCACCTCTCCGCCCGTTCCTCCGGCCGGTTCGATCAGGTCGCGCAGCTTGGAGAGCGGCGCCACCACCTCTGGGTTTGTCGAGGCATTGGCATACTCGCCGAACATACCCAGCGTCTTGCCGTAGGCGATACCGCCCTCGGCGTACTTTGGTATGGCAGCCATTGCGGCCAGCACCGAGGCTATCGCCGCAATGGCGAGGATCGGGCCGATGTATGGTGTCGAAGCGACCGATGCACCAGCACCTGTAGCACCGGCGTAGGCGTTGGCTGTACCCTGTGCGATCTGCTTTTGCGTTAGCTGTGTGATCTGTGGGATGGCCGATGCAATGGCTTGCAACACGCTTTGCCCCCATTCAAGCCATGCCCCGGCCGTACCGCCCACCACCTTACCCAAGTTGCCCATCACGCTGGCCACACCGTTCACCCCTTGAGAGACCTTTTTGTAGTACTCCGCCTTGGGGAACATGTTCTCCATCCGCTCCTTGATCTCTCGCGATACACGCTTGAGCTCTCCGGGATCGAACTTGAGGGGGATGTTCAGCTTGGGGCCGTTCTTGTCGCCGTCCTTGATGATCCGCTGGTTCTCCCACGGCAGCGGCCCTTGCTTCAAGGGCTTGTTCCCGGACTCGATTAAAGCCTCGCGCATAGCCAGCTGCGTCTTAAGCAGGCTGATCTGCTTCTGAAGCTGCATGGCGTGCTGTTCGTCAGCGGCCTGTTGCTTCTCTTGCAGCTCGGCGATCTGCTGTTTGTACCAGCCGAACGTCTCCGGAGCAAACTGCTTCTTGTCGTCCTTCTCACCCTTGCCGCCGCCTTTGCCTGATCGGCCGGAAGGCATGATTCCTCCTCCACCGCCACCCATCAGGGCGTTCTTGGCGTCAGCCGCATCGCGCATCTTTTGGTTCAGTGCGTCGATCGCTGCCAGCGGCCCCTTGAGATCATCAGCTACATTGCCGCCGAAGTTTGGAATGTTGAAGACGCTCCGCAGCCAACCGGCCAACTCTCGGAGGGATCCAATCACCCGCTCAATGATCTTCAGCACACCATCTCGGATCCACGTGTTGAACTTATTGATGGACTGGAACAGCTGGGTGGATGAGAACCACCGGGCGAAATCCTTCACCCATTGCACGACGGCCTTGAAGCCTTTCACGGCGACATCCAACGCTTTCTTCAGCACGCCCCACAGCACACTGGCTAAGTCCTTGACAGCTGCCCACGCCTCGTCCACGATGCGCCGGAAATCCTCCGAGTTGTTGTAGGCATAGACCAGCGCGCCCACTAATGCCGCCAGCGCCATGACGACGATACCGATCGGGTTGGCGTCGAGCGCCGCATTGAGCAGCCATTGTGCGGCCGTCCAAGCCTTCGTGGCGATGCCTGTCGCGTTGATGGCCTGCGTCAGCTGGATGATACCGCTGGCGGCCATACCCATCTCGGAGGCTTGCGTGATGAACGACTGGAAGGGGATAAGCATCTGCCCCACCTGCTCCTTGATGTCGCCGATGGCATTGTTCAGCTGCACCATCCGCCCGGTGTCCGTCTTGGCCAGTTCGGCATTCACGCCACCCACACTCTGACGCACCACCTCGGCCAGTGTAGCCGCCTTCTCCTCCTCGGTGCCGAACTTCAGGATCTGCTCTTGCGCCTCGCTGAAGGTGTAGCCATAGCGACTCAGCGCGGAGGTCTGCCCGGCGAACACCTTACCCATCATCGTGGCGATGTTCACGGCCGACTCCTGCGTAGCATTGAAGCCGTACTGCTGGGCGATCATGTCGTTCATCACCGGGATGAGTGTCTCGAGCGAGGAT
>CALHPT010000071.1 GCA_938036405.1 uncultured Tannerella sp. | reverse complement strand
GGGGTCGCGGGTTCGAGTCCCGTCCATACCGCAGCAAACGTTGATAATTAACGCGTTTCACAGTTTACACCCGATTTTACATTCCAAAATGTAAGTCGGGTGTTTTGTTTCTATACGCCTTGGATTTGGCACTCTAATGAGAGGGAGTTTTCTGCCAAATAATCCTGATAAGCAAGAGTCTTCTAAGCTTGAGGTATTTTATTCACCTTGTTGGAAGAAAATAGAGGACGAAAAGTATAGGCATGTGTACACATAAATGTGAGTACGATGTAAACAATCCTTGGTTTCACCGACACTTATGCCGAAAAGATCGCTTACGTCGAACTCACGTTAGCTCCGACTGACAAACGAGGCTGATTGCTCAAAAGAGATCTGCGTCTTTCGAAGCCCTCCCACACATCTTTGAACTTCTCCACGAAAGCGGAGACCTTTTGAGAAACACGTTGCTTCATCGTTAGATAGTTAGAAGTGAGCAGACTCATTTGGGGCAGTATATTTTTGAAGTCTGTTCCGTTCATGCTGGCATATTCTCGTTTGAGAGATATATGGAGATAGCGTCTGGCTGCCTCATCGTTCAAATGCTCTTCGTCCATCAGTGCTGCGGCCTCTTCATTTTAGCCGTGTCGGTAGATTGAATACTGCCTGTTTATATGTTATGTGAGCGTGGTGGTCAGTTATCCCAAGCGGGATCGTAGACGAGGAGGGTGGAGGATTGCTGCGAGAGGCCAATGTAGATGAGATCGTTCATCGTAAACATGCAGTGGATACCTCGGAAGTCAGCCGGAAGCTGCGCGCGGCGAGTCCAGGTACGGGTGGCGGGATCGTACTCTAGGATGGTGAATGATTCGTCGATAAGGTAGAGCTTGCTGTGGTAAGTGGTGCCGGCAAGGATGCCGCCTGTTGCCAATGAGCAGACTGTCTCGGGTATCCAGGTGCTCATATCGATAGTGCGCCAGAGGTTCCGGTTGAAGGTGCCGTTAGCGTTGCGGCCGAGGCCTGCGTAGACAGAGGTACCGACAGTAAGGGCCACACCTCCGTAGTGTTTGCTAGGAAAGTCGGGCTGCCGGATCCAGGTGGAGGCGGCGATGTTATAGCCCCATACGTGGTTCGTGGCCGTGTCTCCACGTCCGCCGATGAGGAAGATCTGGTCGTTCAGGGCCACACCGAGAGATAGGCAGAGAGAGTCCGGGGTAGGGCTGGAGGCAATGGCGTACCAAGTGTTACTGGCGATGTCGTAGCGGTAGAAGCTATTGTTAGTCCGGTGGTTTACATCAATGCCGCCAAAGACGTAGGCCGATCCGCCGTGTGTGACAGCTGTCTGCCACTTGAGGGGCCCGGCAGGGCAGGCAAGCATTTGCCGCCACTCGTTGGTCGTGACGTTATAGTAGTAGAGATCTGAGCTGTAGTAGGGCCCAATGTCACCCCCTAGGAGGTAGCCTCGGTCAGCCGTGGCGAACCAGGCGGAGGTGCCTGGCACACGGGCTGCTCCGGGGAAGTTGCGTGGTTGGGTACTGAAGATCGAGGGCATTCGTTGGACGATCGTTTCGCCGTATGAGGTACCTTCAGCGTTTGTTGCGTACGCACGGATGTAGTAAGTGCGTCCGCCTTTAAGGCCGGAGAGTTGCCCGGTGAAAGTTCCGCCTGGGGTGAGGGTCAATTCGGCTGATTCGGCGTTGTAGAGAGTCGGCGTCTCATTGGTTAGCGACCAGCATATACCGCATGAGGTGATGGCACTCTGACCCTGTGAGATGAGGCGGCCACCCAATGTGGCGATGCCTTTGGTGAGGGATGAGACGGGCAGAGTGGTGACGGTGGGGACGCTACTAAGGGTCGTGAAGGAATCTTGCGGGCTGTAGGTGTAGCCATAAGTCTTGTTGCCGGCGTAGGCGCGGACGTAGTATTTACGATTCGCCTCAAGTCCGTTGCATTCGCCTGTGAAGAAGCCAGTACCGTTTCCTACTTCTACATAGGGCGAGTTGAGAATAGAGGGGTTGGGTAGGGTGCTCCAACAGAAGCCGCGCTCCTGGACAGGGGCGTCACCGGCGAAGATGATGTTGGCAGAGAGGGAGGCGGAGGTATAACTCACATTGAGAACAGACAATGAAGAGATGACAGGCCGTCCGTCGGTGGTGGTGAAGGAGCGGCGGGTGTCAGTGCCGGTGTAGACGCCGAAGCGGTTGCGGACGAAGGCCTCGACGTAGTAGGTGGTAGAGGGTCGGAGGCCCGTAAGGCGACAGAGAAAGGAGTCGGCTGAGGAGGTGCTGAGGGCGGAGTCCTTCGGATTCATGTCCGGCGAGAGAGAGTAGTAGACGCCGCGCGCGAGGATCTCGCCTTCGCCCGGGGCTTCGATACGTCCACCGCAGAGGGCTGTCTCGGCGTGTGTGCCGTCAGGGAGAATAAAGGTGTGTACGAGCCCCAAGCCGGTACTGGTCTGCACCTTACGCTCCTCTCCGTAGGCCACGCCTTTAGCATTGCGGGCGTAGGGGCGGATGTAGTAATCGCGCCCGTTGATGAGTCCGTCCACAGTGCCTTGGTATTCACCGATGCCACCACCGAAGGCTTTCGTGCGGTCGTTGATGGTAGGCGCTTGTCGTTCGGACCAGCAGAAACCGCGTTCGGTGACGGTGGCGCCGTTAGCTTGCACCACGGTGGCCGTCAAGGTGACAGACGATGCGGTGAGGGCGTTGATGGTGACTGTTTCGCCTAAGAGTGGGGTGCGGGCATTTTGTACGCCGGGCTCCACCTCTGGATCGTCGATGCAGGCCTGTGGGAAGATGAGGAGGAGAAGAGCGAAGAGGATGAGGGATGCGTAAGAGGGATATGGATGGTTCATGGGAAAGCCTCGCTATTTCATTTATATCAGAAGATCATACCTACGCCCAGAGCGGGGTAGAGGTATCGAAAATTGAGGACGGTGCATTCGCCCGTCATGTAGAAGTGGCCGGTGGGGAAGAGGTAGGTGGCACCAAGATCCACCTTCAGCCCTTTCTCAGAGGCGTCGAGATCTTTGGCCCACGCCGTCTGGCTGATGTTACCGGCGTTGTCGGTCGTGCCGTATTGGCGGATCAGGTCACGCTGCCAATATCCTGCGCCGACGGAGGTGTAGATGCCGGGAAAGGTGCGGATCATGAGCCCGACGGAGGCCATAAGTACGTTGGCTTGCTTCCGGTCTGTATAGCCGTAATAGCCGTCGAGACCCTCGACGATGAAGCGTCCGCCTGCCGTGCGACAGGTGGTGGTGTGGCTTTGGAAGGAGAAGTTAGACTGTGCTTGCACGTACCACCCTAATCGCCCGGCGATGCCGCCCACACGTATGCCAAAAGGCGCAAGCAGTGAGGCTTGGTAGCCGAAGAAGAAGCGCATGGGCGTGGACGGCGACGTGGTGGCGGGTGGCGTTTCCTCTTCGCCTCGATTCAGGCGGCGGACGGACTCCAGCTGTCGGCGCCAGTAGTCGGCTGTGATGCGGTTTTCGGCGGTGCCGATACCGCGGCTGTAATAGAGGATGAGCTTTTCGATGGCGAAGGTGTCGCGTTCCGTAGCCCACTCCGTGAGGCAGTTGAGACATTTGTTCATTACCGTGCGCATGGAGACGTGCATCGACTCGTCTTCGAGCCAGATGGTGGTCAGTCGGTCGATGCTGTAGCGGTCACATTCGGCGAAGACGCCTTCTTCGAACCACATTTTTGCGTCGCGATAATCCTTGCGTTGCAGGGCGTCGTCGCCCTTGCGATTGTATTCGGTCTGGCGCTGTGCCAGGGCGTGCCACGGCAGGCAGCACGCAATCAACAGCAACAGCATTCCCATCCACTTCTTCATTTGTCTCTCTTATACAGTCTTCCTATCAATACGTTGTCAGCCCCCGGGCCACCATCGTACCGTTGGCGTTATAGATGTCATAGAGGTGGTCTTCGCGTTCAAAGGCCCGCCCGTTTTCTGATCGCCCTACGCTGAGGTAGACGCAGCGGATGCGTTCGACGCCTTGGGCGTCAATGGCGCCGTAGCGTCCGTTCTGTTTTTTGCGGACGATGGTGTAGTTGCCGAAGGGCATGCCCTGCTCGTAGAGGGCTTTGCGGTTGCGGACATTGTCTTCCTCGATGCGGTCGTCGCAGGCCAGGGCGAGGCGGATCACTTCTTCGGTGACTTTGATCTCTTTCGCGCTCATAAAGTCGCGCTTGGCGTCGGCGTAGGCGCCGCGTTCCATCTTCATTCTGCCCGAGGATAGCAGTGCCATATAGCGGGCGTTGGAGGCTTCGGATGCATCGTCGCGCGTTGTTTTTTCGGGCTTATCAGCCTTTTTCTCGTCGGCCTTTTTGTCCGTTTTCTTTTCCTCCGATGCGTGCTTTTCTTCTTGCTTTTCCGCGACCACAGAGGGCGCGAGTGTAGCCTGTGAGAAGGGCGGACGATCGGTGGATGCGTCGTTTTGCGTCAGCAGGTCGGTCGATGGTTCGTCCATCGGCGTCGGCTTACTACCGCCGATCAGGTATGACGCCGCCCAGCCGATCAGCAGGGAAATGCAGATCAGGAGCGGGATCAGTACGCGGCGCTTGCTTGTCCGTTGGCGTGCAGGGGAGGGCGGCTCGGCGGGGGCGATGAGGGCCGTCTCGTCGGCGTCGTCAATCAGCAGCTGCGTGCATTCGTCGTCTGTGGCTGGGGGTTGCGCGCTCGGTGTCGTTGCACCGGTGGCAGCCACGGGGCGGTCTTCTTTTTCGGGATAGGGTGGGATATCGAGGTCGTCGAGCAGGGCGCGGACGGACGCGTAACGGTTGGCGGGATTGACCTCCATGGCGCGTAGGATGGCGCGCTCGGTGCGGGGCGTGATGTCGGCGTTCAACTTCGACGGCTCGATGAGCGGCTTCGTCACACGCAGGATGGATTCGGGCGGGACGCTGCCCGTGAGCAGGTTGTAGAGTGTGGCGCCGAGGGAGTAGATGTCCGGGCAGGGCGAGAAGCCGGACAGGCCGTCGCTGTCGTACTGCTCGATGGCGGCGAAGCCCTTCGAGAGGGTCAGCGTGGTGGTGCTTGTCTCCTGATTGTCGATGTCATAGCGTTTGCTGACGCCGAAGTCGATCAGGCGGGCGTCGTCGTGTTCGTCGATCAGGATATTGCCCGGCTTGATGTCGAGATGGAGGATGCTTTTGGCGTGTACAAACTCCAGGGCGCGCCCGATCTGATCGACGTATTTGAGTGCGCGCGGCTCCGTCAGCCGGCCGTCGCTTTCGAGCATCGACTTGAGCGATCGGCCCGCGATGCGCTCCATAGCGATGTATGCCGTGTTGTTTTCCTCGAACACTTCGAGGACATTGACGATGTACGGGTGGTGCACTTCCGAAAGGATGCGCGCCTCTTCGATCTGCCTCTCGCGAAACTTGTCGAACAGCATGCGCCCCGTCTCTGAGTGTACGCGCACTTGCATCGTGGCGGGGTCTCTGAAGCAGTAATCTTTGAAGAAGTATTCCTTGATGCAAATCGGTACGGCGGTCTTCACGGCTCCCAGCTCACCCTTGACTTCGGTGTTCCATACGCCCGAATAAGTGATTCCGAATCCGCCTTGTCCGATGACTTCTGTC
>CALHPT010000070.1 GCA_938036405.1 uncultured Tannerella sp. | reverse complement strand
CCATCATCTGGGGGGCGCTATCATGCTCGCGGGCGACGAGTGGCACTGCGTCGAGCCGCGTCCGATCCGGGTGCTCGACCGTATCGGCGGAGGCGACGGCTTTGTAGGAGGTCTGCTCTACGGCATCCTCCGAAATTGGGAGCCGCGACAGTGGATACGCTTCGGATGGGCTACCGGCGCACTGGCCGTAACTTCACTTACCGACTATGCCCAACCGGCCGACGAAGCACAGGTATGGAGCATCTGGGAAGGAAACGCACGAGTGATGCGATAAACCGGCCGCGGCCGCAAGTTTTTCAAACAGCACAAACGATGATCTACTATGAACAGGGAGCGCCGGACAAAGCATTCGGCCATGACGAACTGAGGAAAGCCGTGTTTTCGATCCTCGACCGACTGGGCGAGCGACGCAAGGTATTGGCCATCCCACCCGACTTTACCCGCTTCCACTCACGGGCGGGGGAACTGACACGCTACATCTACGAGTATTACGGCGAACACCTGACGGATATTCTTCCCGCCATCGGGACGCATTTTCCAATGACGGACGGGGAGATCGAAAAAATGTTCCCCGGCATCCCCCGGTCGCTCTTTCGCGTGCATGACTGGCGCAACGGTGTCGTGCATGTCGGTACCGTGCCGGCCGACTACGTCGGCGAGGTATCGGGCGGCGTAGCCCACTATCCCATGCCCATGCAAGTGAACCGCATGCTCCTCGAAGGCGGGTACGACCTGATCCTTTCCATCGGGCAGGTGGTGCCGCACGAAGTGATCGGGATGGCGAACTACAACAAGAACCTCTTCGTCGGTATAGGGGGGAGTGAAGGCATCCACAAGAGCCACTTTATCGGCGCGGCATACGGTATGGAGCGAATCATGGGACGTACCCACACCCCCGTGCGCCGCGTGCTCAACTACGCCTCCGAACATTTCATCCGCCATCTGCCGATCGTCTATCTGCAAACCGTTATTTCGGCCGGAAATGACGGTCTGCAAATGCGCGGGCTCTTTGCAGGCAACGATGCCGAATGCTTTGAGAAAGCTGCAGCCCTCTCGTTACAAACAAACTTCACCATGCTCGACCGTGAGATACACAAAGCCGTCGTTTATCTCGATCCCGAAGAGTTTCGCAGTACGTGGGTCGGCAACAAAAGCATCTATCGCACGCGCATGGCCATGGCCGACGGCGGCGAACTGATCATCCTCGCCCCCGGTGTACGGCAGTTCGGCGAAGACGCGGACAACGACACGCTGATCCGCCGGTACGGCTACGTCGCCACGCCGCAAGTGCTGCGGCATGTCGAAGAAAACGAAGAACTGCGACAGGCGCTTGGCGTAGCAGCCCATCTGATTCATGGCACATCGGAAGGACGATTCCGCATCACCTACTGCCCCGGACACCTGACACGCCGCGAAATCGAGAGCGTAGGCTTCGGGTATGCCGACCTCGACGCCATGATGCGAAAATATCACCCGCACACCCTGCGCGAAGGCTGGAACACCGTCGACGGCGAAGAAATCTACTACATTTCCAATCCCGCGCTCGGTCTTTGGGCCTATCGGAAAAGATTTGAAAAGACCTGATTTTTTTTTTCGGTGTTTTTTCTTACTTCTGATTCTGAAGTTTCGCTGCTTCCTTTTTCAATTGCTCAAGCTTCTTCTCCAGCACTTCA
>CALHPT010000069.1 GCA_938036405.1 uncultured Tannerella sp. | reverse complement strand
CGGTTTCCCGCCACGGGAAAAGGGGGAAAAATCTCGAAAAACGCCTTCCCGCCGCGGGAAGGGTGTTTTCTATCGAGCGATGTTTATGTCGCAAAAAAAGGACGGTCCACGATGCGCGGCTTTCTGCCGCAGGAAGGGAATGCCGCTCCATGCCGCCCTCCACCACTCATTTTACCACATCCATGCAGCATATAGGGGCGGATGGACGTCCTTCAAAGCGTACGCACGATATGTCACACCAACACGATTATAAAATGAAGAAACAAATGATGATTGCCGGGCTGACCCTGCTGTCGGCCGCTGTCGTTGGCGCCTGCGCCACGAAGAGAGAGAAACAACGTATAGACGGGATGACGGCTGCCACGCCGGCCGAGCCTATCCGATTAGAGCACCCGGAGAAGGTGGCCGACGACAACGCCTTCACCTTCGACCTGCTCCGTGCCGTCCGGAAGCACACGGACAAGGCGAACGTCTTTATCTCGCCCCTTAGCGTCAGCATGGCGCTGAACATGACGCTGGGTGGCGCCGCCGGCACTACGGCCGATGAGATGCGCACCGCACTGCACGAATCGGGCTATTCGCAGGCCGACATCAATGCCTACAGCAAGCGACTGCGTGAGGCCCTGCTCCGAGCCGACCCGCAGACGACCATCGGCATTGCTAACTCCATCTGGTACCGCCAGGGCGAGACGCTCCGCACGGCCTTCACGAACGCTAACCGCACGTATTACGGCGCCGAGGTGCGCCCGCTGGACTTTGCCTCGCCCCGGTCGCCGAAGGTGATCAACGACTGGTGCGCGCGGCAGACTCGCAAACGCATTCCGCAGATCGTCGACCGCATCCCCTCCGACGCCCTCCTCTACCTCATCAACGCCGTCTATTTCAAAGGCACCTGGACCAAAACGTTCGACCGGGACGACACCCAGCCGGCCCAGTTCCACAAGGCCGACGGCTCGACGCAGAAAGTGCAGATGATGTACCGCCAAGGTGACTATCGCTACGGCACGAACGACGTCTGCCGCTTCCTTGAAATGAGCTACGGCAATGGAGCCTTCGGCATGGTCGTCATGCTGCCCCAAGAGGGGAAGACGACGCGCGACGTGATGGCCTCGCTCAACGGTGAGCGTTGGAAGCAGATGCGTCAGATGAATAACGAGGAGGTGCAGCTCTACCTGCCGCGCTTCCGCACCGAATGCACCTACGACTTGGCCAAAGGCATCCTGCCCGGGATGGGCATGAAGGCCGCCTTCTCTCCTAATGCTGACTTCTCGGGCATCGCCGCACAGCCGCTGCGTATCTCGGGCGTCGTCCATAAGACGTTCGTCGAGGTGACGGAAAGTGGCACCGAGGCTGCGGCCGTCACAAGCGTAGAGATGGTGCTCATGTCCCTGCCCGTTGACAAGAAAGAGCCCGTCCTCTTCCGCGTCGATCGCCCCTTCGTCTTCGCCATCTGCGAGCGAAGCACAGGCGCCATCCTCTTTATCGGAGAGATCGGAGAAATCTGAAGTAGCCCCCAAGTTGGCCGGGACATGTGAGGAAGATCTCCATTGTGTACCCGGCCAACTTGGCCGGCGTCCCTGACGCCTTGATCTTCTTTTGCCTCCTTTTCTTCCATCAAGGGAAGAAAAGGAGGTGGGGGGATCAGGGGCAAAGCCCCCAATAGATTCCCCTCACTCTGCACATCATTCCACACACGCTATGTCTCATTTCAAATACACATCGCTCTATGAAAAAGTTATTCCTCTACGCAGGGCTACTCGCCCTGCTGGTCGCCGCCGGATGTAAGTCGGACGGCAACGAACCGATCCCTGAGCCGAAGCCAAAGCCGACGCCAACGCCGGGAACAACGCCGGGGACAACGGTGGACACGACGCGACACATCACGCCAGTCGTCCCCGTCGAACTGAAGAAGGCCGAGAAGGTGGCGCGTGACAACGCCTTCACTTTCGACCTGCTCCGCGCCGTCAGGAAGCATACAGACAAGACGAACGTGTTCATCTCGCCGCTTAGCGTTAGCATGGCGCTGAACATGACACTCAATGGTGCCGCCGGCGCTACGGCCGACGAGATGCGCACCGCCCTCCGCGAGTCGGGCTACTCGACGGCCGACATCAACGCCTACAGCCGTGAGCTCCGCGAGGCCCTGCTCCGTGCTGACCCAAAGACAACGATCGGCATCGCCAACTCCATCTGGTACCACCAAGGAGCAACCGTCAAGGCGCCTTTCATCGAGGCCAACCGCACGTATTACGACGCCGAAGTGCAGGCTATCAATTTCTCCGCGCCATCGGCCACGGCGACTATCAACGGCTGGTGTGCCCGCAAGACGAACAACAAGATCAAGGAGATCGTGAAGCAGGTGGATCCCACGACCTTCATGTATCTCATCAACGCCGTCTACTTCAAGGGCACGTGGACTACTCGTTTCGAGAAGAAAAACACTCGCAGCATGATCTTCCGTCGGGCTGATGGCTCGACACAGAAGGTGGAGATGATGAACCTCAAAGACACCTTCCGCTACGCCTCGAGCAACGTCTGCGATTACTTGGAAATGGACTATGGCAATCACGCTTTCAGCATGGTCATCATGCTACCCAAAGACGGAAAGACTACGCGCGACGTGATTGCCACGATGGACGGAAAGAAGTGGGCCGACGCGATACAAAGCCTTACCCTGAAAGAGATCCACGTCCTTCTGCCGCGCTTCAAGGCCGAGTGCGAATACCCAATGCACAAATACATCTTGCCGGATATGGGGATGAAGATTCCGTTCAATCCTATGCTGGCTGACCTCTCCGGCATTGCTGACGTCACCGGCTTGTACATCTCCAAGGTGATACACAAAACCTTTGTGCAGGTGGACGAAGAGGGTACCGAGGCGGCCGGTATCACGTTGGTGGGCATAGAGAAGAGCGGCAAATCGTCTTTCTTCATGGTCGATCGCCCCTTCCTCTTCGTCATTCGCGAGAAGAGCACGGGCGTGATTCTCTTTATCGGGGAGATCGGAGAGATCTGAAGAACTGAAAGCTGAGAAGCTGAGGACAAAAACAGCCGGGGCATGTGAGGGGGAATCCCAATCATGTACCCGGCTTTTCATTTCATAGATCCTTCACCAAGACCTCGTCGCCGGCGGCGAGCAGGTCGCGCCGCGTGCGGAGCAGGGCCTCCCACTGGGGACGGTAGGCGGCGGCGATGTCGACCGGAAAACGCTCCGAGCCGTGCTCGTCGATGCGACGGAGGATAAGCCCGACCGTGATGTGACCGATGGCGAAAGCGGGTTGATAACGCACCGTGCGGGCGCTATCGCCCTCGAAGCGGACGGAGGCCAGGATCTCCAGCTCGGTGAGCTGGGCGAGCGTTTGGGCGGTGAGGCTGGGCGGGATGTGACAGAGGTCGGAGAGCTCGTCGGCCGTGTAGGGCTTTTCTCCTTGTTCGAAGCGTTTTACGATTAGCGTAGCGATAAGGATAGCCAAAAAGTCGTGATACCGTCGACTGATATTTTTGCTGTCGCGTTCGAAGCTGAATTTTTTCAC
>CALHPT010000068.1 GCA_938036405.1 uncultured Tannerella sp. | reverse complement strand
AGTTATTGTTAGATTGTTAAAAATCAGATACTGAAAAAGACTGGAGAAAAAGAGTATCACCCTCCCCAATCTCTATGAGAGCTGTTAGTGAGACTTGAACTCACGACCTCTTCCTTACCAAGGAAGTGCTCTACCGCTGAGCTATAACAGCATTCCCAAATTTAGAGCGGAAAACGGGACTCAAACCCGCAACCCCCAGCTTGGAAGGCTAGTGCTCTATCAATTGAGCTATTTCCGCAGTTCCCGACTTTAGCGGGCGTGGGTAGTGATGGATTCGAACCACCGAAGGCGTAAGCCAGCAGATTTACAGTCTGCCCCATTTGGCCACTCTGGTAACTGCCCTTTTTCTATCGAATGCGGCGCAAAGGTAGATCTATTTTCGAGCCGTGCAAATCCTGCGAGCAAAATCGACCATCTTGATCGCTGTCACAGCGGCTTCATCGCCCTTGTTGCCGTAACGGCCGCCGCAACGGTCTTCGGCCTGCTTGAGGTTCTCCGTCGTGAGCATACCGAAGATGAAGGGGATGTCGCCTTCGAGGTTCAGTCCGGTAACACCCTGCGTCACAGCAGAGCAGACGTAGTCGAAGTGAGGCGTGTCGCCCCGAATAACGCAACCGATGACGATCACGGCATCGACGTCTTGCGTTTGGGCCATCATCTTGGCGCCAAAAGTAAGCTCGAAGCTACCTGGCACACGCTGTATGTGAATATTCTCCTGCTTGGCACCGTGACGTTCCAGTGTGTCGCACGCGCCTTCCAAGAGTTTCTCGGTGATGTTCTGATTCCATTCCGAAGCGACGATTCCGAAGCGCATTTCGGAGGCGTCCGGAACGGTCTCAAACTCGTATTCTGACAAGTTGTGATAGATAGTTGCCATGCTGTCGGTGCTTTATTTGGATTCCGTGAGGAGCTTGACGCGGGTGATGTACTTGTCGATATCCATTGCCTCCATCGATTGATTGTATTTGTCACGGATGGTCTCGTAGGCCTTCAGGGCATCTGCGTATTGCTTCAAAGACTCGTAGGCGAGGCCAGCCTTCTTCAGATAGATGGGGCTGATCAGGTCATTGTTCGCTTTCGAAGCGGCTTTCTCGAAATAGCTGACACCTTCCTTCGTGTTGCCCGTGGTGACGTAACAATCGCCAATCAATCCGATGATGGTGGGAGCAATCTGAGCATCGTCGCCCTTGTAGGCTTTGAGTCGCTGGATGGCTTTTTCGGGATCGCCGAGGTGATAGTAGCAGATACCGGCGTAAGCCTTGGCTAAATTACCAGTCTTGGTGCCGCCGAAGCGATCAATGATAGCCTCGAAACCATCATAATCCACTCCGTTACCGTTCAGCGCCAAAGCAAAGGAGTCCATTGCCAGATATTGCTCGCCTTTGAAGATGGCCAGCTTAGCCTTCTCGGCTTGCGGCTTGG
Source organism: uncultured Tannerella sp. (assembly GCA_938036405.1). Taxonomy (GTDB): domain Bacteria; phylum Bacteroidota; class Bacteroidia; order Bacteroidales; family Tannerellaceae; genus Tannerella. The sequence continues at coordinate 407 of CALHPT010000068.1, read as the reverse complement.
CATAGAGGTAGTGGTAGGCCAAAATGAGACCAACCACAACGGCTATGGCCGACACGCCAGCAATGATTTTCTGTTTATGCTTTTCAATAAACTGTTCCGATCGGGAAACGATTTCTTCTACTTCTATTTCCTTCTCCTCGTTTGTTGTCTTTTTCGCCATAACGATCTTTTTTTCTTTCTGTTTACTATTCGTTTTTGCTTCTTGAAATTCGAGGCGCAAAAGTAATTTTTTACCCGAAAGGCCTACTTCGTCCTATCTCCAATTTAACTGCGACTTGACATAGCAGCTTATCTATTATACTCCCTCTGCGACATTCCTGCGTAATGGCCTCCTTCTTCAAAGGGATCTATTTTTGCCCCTCACATTCTCCCTCCTAACTATTTATATGATATTGAACAAGCTCTCC
>CALHPT010000067.1 GCA_938036405.1 uncultured Tannerella sp. | reverse complement strand
AAAGTAATTCGCAAGATGCTTGGGAATGTCGATTGTTCTTTTCCTGGGTGATTCTTTTCGGACAACATTTCCTCCCACTCAAAATCATTATACGCTTGTTTATAGTGGATTAGAGAATCGTTTCGGGAAACTTCTTCACTTGCGCCATCTTTTAGGTGCCTTCTTTCCACAAACGAGGCATAGAGAAAAGTCTACCTTTGCGGCACAAAACGAATCTACAAACGCATACATATACACCTCAATGAAAAAGATTCACTTCATGGGCGCAGAGACGGAAACGTACACCTTTGACGAGGCTTACGCCGCATCGCTCGACTACTTCACTGGCGACGAACTGGCCGCCAAAGTCTGGGTCAACAAGTACGCATTGAAAGATGCTTACGGGAACATCTATGAACAGTCGCCCGCCGACATGCACCGCCGCCTGGCACGCGAGATCGCCCGCGTGGAGCGCAAGTATCCCAACCCGCTGACCGAAGACCAGCTCTTCGAACTCTTCGACCACTTCCGCTACATCGTGCCCCAGGGCAGCCCCATGACCGGCATCGGCAACGACCATCAGATCGCCTCGCTCTCGAACTGCTTCGTGATTGGCGTCGAGGGCAACGCCGACTCCTACGGCGCCGTGATCCGCATCGACGAGGAGCAGGTGCAGCTCATGAAGCGACGCGGCGGCGTTGGCCACGACCTCTCGCACATCCGCCCCAAGGGCTCGCCCGTGAAGAACTCCGCACTCACCTCCACCGGCCTCGTGCCCTTCATGGAGCGCTATTCAAACTCCACCCGTGAGGTGGCTCAGGATGGCCGACGCGGTGCCCTCATGCTCACCGTCTCCATCAAGCACCCCGACGCCGAATCATTCATCGACGCCAAGATGACCGAAGGCAAAGTAACGGGTGCCAACGTGTCAGTCAAGATCGACGACGAGTTCATGAAAGCCGTCGTCAACGACACCCCTTACCGCCAGCAATACCCCATCGCAGGCCCCGATCCGATGGTGAAAAAGGACATCAGCGCCCGCTCGCTGTGGAAGAAGATCATCCATAACGCATGGAAATCAGCCGAGCCAGGCGTGCTCTTCTGGGACACCATCCTGCGCGAATCTGTGCCCGACAGCTACGCCGATCTGGGCTTCCGCACCGTCTCCACCAACCCCTGCGGCGAGATTCCCCTCTGTCCCTATGACAGCTGCAGACTGCTGGCTATCAACCTCTACTCCTATGTTGTCAACCCCTTCACGCCCGATGCACATTTCGACTTCGACCTGTTCAAGAAGCACGTCGGACTGGCTCAACGCATCATGGACGACATTATCGATCTGGAATCGGAGAAGATTGAAAAGATTCTGGAAAAGATTGCTTCCGATCCGGAAGGAGAAGATATTAAGCGCACCGAGCGTGAACTGTGGGAGAAAATTCAGCGAAAGACGCTGGCCGGGAGACGTACGGGGGTCGGAATCACGGCCGAGGGCGATATGTTGGCGGCTTTGAACCTGCGATACGGAACGGAAGAAGCGACCGACTTTGCAGAAAAAGTTCAGAAAACGCTGGCACTGGCGGCCTACAACTGCGGCCCCACACGTGTCAGCAACGCCATCAGCAAGGCCGGCGGAGCTGCCGACTTCTGGGCGGTCTACCGGTATCTGCCGAAGGAGACACGGGGCTATGTGCCCGCATTCATCGCCGCCGGCTA
>CALHPT010000066.1 GCA_938036405.1 uncultured Tannerella sp. | reverse complement strand
GTGGGATCATCCCCGCGCTCATCCTTTTTGTTTCACTCCTTCCGCTGCTCGCCGCCGCGCAACTCCACGACGTTCGGCTGCGGGTGCTGGAGCCAGACGGTACGCCGGCGGCCAACCTGATGTGCGCGCTTAAAGCGCCCGGAGCCGCCGATGCCGCCGCGTTTGCCTTCACCGACAGCACGGGCGCGACCGTCCTGCGCGTCGCGGCGACGGGTCACTACGGACTGTCGGTCTTGTCGTTTGGCAAAGTCCTTCACGAGCAAGAAGTGGACATCGCGGGCGCCGTCGATCTGGGCGACATCACCCTCCAGTCGGCCACACAGCAGTTAGACGAGGTGATGGTGACGGCCGAGCGGCGCGCCGTGAGCAACCGCGAGGGACGGCTCATCTTCGACGTCTCCTCGTTGCCCCTCAAAGCCGACTATACGGCTGTCGATGCCCTCGTGCGCACGCCGCTCGTCAACTTCTCGTCCGACGGCATCACCATCGCCGGACTCGGCGCCGAGATCCGCATTAACGGCATCCGGCAGCAACGCGCCGGCGGACTCTACGCTTACCTCAGCGCCATCCCCATCGATCGCGTGGAGCGCATCGAGGTTCATGCCGGTCGTAGCGCCGACCTCGACGCCTTGAATAGCGGCGGCTACGTGGATATCATCCTCCGATCGCTCTACGGCGTCTCGGGCTTCCTCCGCGGTGGCCTCTCGTACTACGGCATGAGCTACGACGCCCGTCGTCGCGCCCTGCTCACCGAGTCAGGCGGCGCAGGCATCACGTATGGCAAAGAGCGGTGGAGCGCCTTCGCCGACGTCTACTTCAGCGCTGGACGCAGCGCGGGTGTCAAGAGTCGGCGCGAGACGACTTTCCTCTCCAGCGGCGAGGAGCGCACAGGTACGAACACGACTTACGGCGACCGTCGCCGCGGCCTGAACATGAACGTGGGTCTGAACGTCCACCCGAGCGAGCTACACACCTTCGGCCTCGAAGCTTCCCTCGCGTACATGTTTCCACCCACGAATTATGCCGAGGGCGCGCAGCAGATCCAGCGAGGCAGTCGGCGCGAGCAGTACACTCGAACGACGGAAACGGACCGCACCACCTTTGCCGGTAATCTCTTAGCCAACTATCGTTATGCTTCGAAAGACGGCCGCCACAAGGTGAATTGGTTAGCGAACTACATCCACGATCACAAGGACGAGGAAGCGCGTTGGGATGTGCTGTACACCCAGCCCGACACCCTGCGGCGCCGCGAGATCAATACCGATCGCAGTCGCTCGGAGATGTTTTACACGCAGCTCGCCTACACCCATCGCCTCAGCAAAGAGATTGAGCTGATGGCCGGCGGCAAGTATGCGCGCACAGCCATGCAAAACGATAACGGATACGCCGAGGGCGATCGCCTGGCCAGAGAGAACCGCTTCCGCTACGTGGAGCAGATCCCCGCCGCCTTCGCCGAGGGCAGCTACTCGCGCGGCCCGCTCTACCTCTCCGCCGGCCTGCGCATGGAGCAGACTGATCTCCGCTCGCACAGCGGCGACGTCCGCCAGACCTACACTGGCCTCTATCCCTCTGTCCGAGCGTCGTACAACTTCCCCAGCGGACTGTCGGTCAACCTCAGCTATTCGCGCACGCTCTTCCGCCCACCGTTCCAGCTGCTCAACCACCATGTCTTCAAGCTGTCCGAACGTGAGTACTACGTCGGCAACCCGCTGCTAAAGGCCGAAGTGAACGACAACATCCGCCTCCGACTGACCTCCGGACCACATACACTCTACCTGCGTTGGGGCTACTCGCCGAACCCGATCACGAACATGTTTTACAGCAGCGGCGACACGCTCTATGGCACCAACCTCAATGCCGCGCGCAAGTATGAATACACCGCTTCGTACAGCTTTAACAGTCGCCTCCGCCCGTGGTGGCACATCGCGGCCGAAGTGGAGTTGCAGCACATCCACCTGCCCGAAAGCCAATACAAGCAGCGCATCACACAGCTGTACGCCTCCATGCGCCACACGTGGACGATCGCCCGCGCGGTGAGCGTAGACCTGAACGCGAACTATGGTTCGCCGTGGATCATGAACGACAAGTGGGTGGCGGATCGCTTCAAAGTGGATTTAAGCGCGCGTTACACCTTCCCGAAGAGCGGTATCACCCTCTCGCTGACGGGCCGCAACCTCTTGGCGCGCCGCCGGACAGAGAGCATCATCCACAACGCCATGCTCCACAACCGCAACTGGAGCGAAACGGCACCGCTCTCCATCCTCGCCAACCTGACGTGGCGCTTCTCTGCTGGACGCAAGAAGGTGAGCCAAGAGCGCATTCAGGATAACAACATGGATCGGTATCGGCTGTAATCGACCTTCGGTGGCGGGACGACATCGAAAACACATATAGAAAACGTGTGTTCGACGAAAGCATAAAGCCGGCAGAGTGTTTCTACGGAAGCTACGCGAGGGTCAAAACGTTTTTGGAAATGCCCTGCGGAACTTCCGCAAATGCTGAAAAGCACTTTTTGTTGCTTGCGGAAGTTCCGCAGGGCATTTCCAAAAACACTTTGGCCGTTACA
>CALHPT010000065.1 GCA_938036405.1 uncultured Tannerella sp. | reverse complement strand
GATACGTTGGGAGAAATAGCTTTTTGAGGAGCTCGTAATACATCACTTATCACTATGTACCTATTCCACCCTATTCTGAAAGAAGTGCTTTGGGGCGGTGCAGCCATTTGCCCCTTCAAAAACCTACCCTCTGATCCGCGTAAGATCGGCGAGAGCTGGGAAGTGTCCGATGTAGAAAATCGCTCGTCGATCGTAGCCGACGGCCCGGAGGAGGGCGTTGGGCTCAGCGATTTGGTGCGCCGACACGGCGCCGAATTGGTCGGCCGTAGCGTCATGGAGCGTTTTGGTGAGCGCTTCCCGCTCCTCATCAAGTTTATTGATGCCCACGACGACCTTTCTGTGCAGGTGCACCCGGGCGACGAGCTGGCCTTGCAGCGTCATGGATCGTTTGGCAAAACAGAGATGTGGTACGTCGTCCAAGCCGCCCCCGGCGCCGCACTTTACAGCGGCTTTTCGCGTCCGATCGATGCCGACGAATTCCGTCGCCGTGTGGAAGATCAGACACTCATGGAGGTGCTCTGTCGCTATGAGGTTCGGCCGGGCGACGTGTTCTTTCTGCCCGCAGGTCGCGTGCATGCCATCGGTGCCGGATGCTTTGTAGCCGAGATCCAGCAGACGAGCGACGTGACGTATCGCATCTATGACTACGACCGTCGCGACGCCAACGGCTGCCCGCGCGAGCTCCACGTGGCCCAAGCGCTCGACGCGATCGACTACACCTATCTGCCCGACCATCGCACGCACTACACGCCCCGTCTCGACAGCGCCGTCGAGCTGGCTCACTGTCCTTACTTCACCACGCACCTTCTCGACCTCACGACGCAACCCATGACGCGCGACTTTGCCCGCCTCGACTCGTTCGTCATCTATCTCTGCATGGCCGGCGGAGTATCTCTCTGCGACGATGTGGGGAATGTGCGGACGATCCGCCGTGGCCAGACGATTCTCCTTCCCGCCACGACGCGTCAGATCACACTCACCCCCGACAGCGATGGCGCCAAGCTGTTGGAGACGTTTATCTCCTAAAGTAGCCGCCTTTTTGGGCCGTCCTCGCGTTATTGCAACTTCATTTTCGGCAAATGCCAGTGGAATTTGATGGCCAGAATGCGGGTAATAAGAACCGTGGCTGCGGCCGATAGCTCGCTCACCTCACGGCCGAAGTGGAAGTAGTAGCAGATGGCGAAAACCATTCCGCCCATCACGCACGCCAAGGCATAGATCTCCTTACGGAATACGAGCGGCGTTTCGTTGATGAAGTTGTCGCGCATCACACCACCCACGATACCTGTGATCGTGCCCATGACGATGGCTACCCAGAAGGGATAGTTGAGATCGAGCGTTTTCTCTATGCCGATCACGACGAAGAGCGCTAACCCGATGGCGTCGAAGATGAAGAAGGGGAGGTCGAGGCGGACGAGCTGGCGATTAAAGATGAAAACGACAACCATGCCCAGCAGCGTGCACCAGAGATAAGCCGGGCTGAGCATCCAAAAGGGAGTCAAGCCGAGGAAGAGGTCGCGGACGGTACCGCCACCGATGGCCGTCACGAATCCGACGACGAACGCGCCAAACCAATCGAAGCCTTTAGCAGCTGCGAGGCGGATACCGCTGATGGCAAACACAATCGTGCCAATGTATTCGATCACCTCGCGGAGGGAGAAGGGTAGTAGAGATTCCATATGTGAAGTTTGAGTTAGGGTTGGGGTAATTGATTGGTGCCGCCGTCCGCGTCATCGTCAAAAGCGAACTCTGCGGCGGGGATCGGGTAGGTCTGCGACTCTTTGACGCCAAGAGCCTTCAGTTCGTTGGCCTTTTGCACAATGCTCTGCTTGCCGCTGTAGGCCTTGTTATAGGCGTTATCGTAATCCTTGGTCAGGGTGCGGATGCTTTCGCCCACGCGATCGAAGCGCTTGACGAAATCGCCGGTGCGTTTGAGCAGCTCTTCGGCCAATTGGAAGATATGCTTTTGGTTTTCGGTCTGCGTATGCTGGCGCCAGGCGATACTGATCATGCGAAGGATGGCGTAGAGGTTTTGCGTACCGGTGATAAAGACCTTCTGTTCGAAGGCCGACTGCCAGAGCTTGGGATCGTTCGCGAGGGCCAGTTGCAGGGCGGCGTCGTTGGGGACGAACATGATGACGAACTCCACGGCGCGGCGGGGGGCGGAGATGTAGCGGCTGTAGTCCTTTCGTGCCAGCTCTGTGACGTGCGAGCGGACGCTCTGCAGGTGGCGCTCCAAATGATGGCGGCGGGTGAAGTCGTCCGTGGCGGCCACGTAGTCCGAATAGGCCTTGATGGAGACCTTGGCGTCGATCACGACGTCCTCGTTGTCGGGGTAATGCAGGACGACGTCCGGGCGCATGCGTCGGCCGGTCTCATCGTGCGTCACGGCCTGCCCGCGATTGTCGGTGAGTGTGTCCTGCACATCGTAGTTCAGTCCGCGCACGAAACCTTGGGCGTCAAGCAGCTCGCTGAGCACCAACTCGCCCCAGTCGCCGACCTGCTTGTTGTCGCCGCGTAGGGCGTTCGTCAGGTTGGTGGCCGTGCGGTCCATGCGCTCCGTCTGGGCGACCATTTGGCGGAGCTGCTCGGTCAGCGAGGCTGTGTTGCGCGTCGTGGAGTCGTTCGTTTGCTCGATGGCCGTGCGCAGTTGCGTCAGGTTTTCGCGGAGGGGTAGGGTGAAGCGCTCCATGTGCTCCGTGTTCTCGCTCTTGAGTCGTTCGGAGGTATGGTCGAGCACTTGTCGCGCGACGTTCTGAAACTGCTCCTTGAGCGTCGCCATCTGTTCGTCGAAACGTTGCTGATGGTGTGCGGCGTCGGCTTTCGCTTGCTGCCTAAGGGCGTCCATCGACGCCATGAGTGCGGCACGTTCGGCCTGCAAAGCCGCATGCTCGAGCGTCAGCCGATCGCGCTCCTGCTTCAGCTCGGTGGCGTCAGACTCGGCGCGTTGCCGGAGCAGGGCCTCACGCTCTGTCGCCTGTTCGGCCAATAGTATTTCGTTGCGGCCACGCGCCTGAAGGATAAACCAGGCAGCGGTGAAGCCCACTGCAAGGCCGATCAATAGATAAATGAATGGCATAGGGGAAATGAAAAACGAAAAGCTAAAAACTAAGACGCCGGGCACTGCATGTTTCGTATCCGGCAAACTTGATGGCGATCATCGCCTTGATCTTCTTTTGCTTCCTTTTCTTCCATCAAGGGAAGAAAAGGAAGTGGGGGACAGGGGCAAAGCCCCCTATCGGATAGGCTTGGTTGGGCGTCTCATGATCCGCCGAATGAGCATCGACGGATAACCATACGTAAGCGCCAGCAGGGTGAGTGCCGTGTTGAGCAGACTGATGCGGAGGAAGTCGCGGCCCGGTCGGAAGTGCGTCACGCGACCGCCCGGGGGGGCATAGTTGACGGTCACGGGGACGGCCACGATGGGCAGCCCGCGCCACGCACAACGCACGGCCAACTCTAACTCGGCCTCGTAGCGCGACGTCAGCGGACGCATGCCGTGCATGGCCGATAGTGGATAGAGGCGGAACCCGTTCTGCGTGTCACGCAGGCGATGGCCCGTCTGCACGGCGAACCAGAAGTTCGACAGCCGGTTGGCGAACGTGTTGCCCTGCGGCATCTCGCCCTCTACCGTCCGGCGGCCCATCAGCAGTGCGTTCGGGTGCATGGCCGTAGCTTCAACGAAGCGTGACAAGTCGGCGACGCTGTGTTGCCCATCGGCATCCATCGTTACGACGCGATCGAAACCCATCGCCTCCGCCTGATCGAAGCCGCGCGACAGGGCGTACCCCTTGCCGCGATTCTTCGCGTAGGCCACCACCTCCACACGACCTTCATACTTGCGCAAGACGTCCGCCGTGCCGTCCGTCGAGCCGTCGTTGACGACGATCACTCGGGCACCCGTTGCCAGCACCTCGTCGATCACGCTGCCGACGGTGCGCACGTTATTATAGGTAGGGATAACGACCGCAAAGGGCTGGATCATTCGGCCACCTCCTCAAGCAGCAGGCTGATCTTGGCGAAGAGTGTGCCGACGGCGTCGGTCACGATGCATGAGACGGCGACTCCGCCCTCGTCTGGTCGGGAGATGGCGAGTGGGAAGGTCACCTCGGTGGTCTGCCGCGGGTCGATGACGTGGAGGAACTTGGCGTTGCGGACGGTGCGCAGGAAGAGCGGCCGACCGATGGACCGCTCCGCGAGCTCCTTCACCGTTTGAATGATGCACACGCCGGGCGTCACGGGGTTTCCGGGAAAGTGCGCGGCATAGATCGCGTGACCGGCGTCGGGCGCCAGCACATAGGTGCATCCCGCGGGCGTCTCCTCGCGGCTGCGGATTGTGAATAGGGAATCAATCAACATACGATAGGGGGTAGTCAAAGGGTCGTTATGCGGCCTGCGGTCGCGGTAGTTACGGGGCTGCGCCCCGGGGAGTCAGAGGGGAGTCAAGGGGTAGTCCGAGAATGGCCGCCCCGTTATTCATCGCTGCCGTCGTCCGTCTCGGCCATTCGGCGCAGCTCGTAGACGATGTTGCGGCGGGCATTGACGAGCGTCACGGTGCTGTCGTGCGGCGTCGCGGTCATGCGCCACCGGCCTGAGACGGCTACGATCGTGTCGCCCCGCTCGCTGCGCTCCACCCGACCGGCGAACGCGGCCTCGGCATTGTCGACCTCGAACAGGAAGTGCAGGTCGGCCGCGATGGTCCGCCGAATGTACCACCGGTCCATCATCGGAAAGACGTTGAGCAACGTGCCCCGCCGCGCCGTGGTGACGAAGTCGAAAGCCTTGCTGCCGAACTCGTTCACGAGCGAGCCGCGCCATTCGTCGCCCACGCGTTTCGTGACGCAGATACCCGTCAAGTCACGGCCCGCCGCCCGGAGGCGCACGCGATACGTGTTCTTCGCCTCCACCGATCGCATGGCCGGCGTCCATACGCGCGCCGTCGACGCTTCACGCTGCTGGACATTGCGCGTCGCAGTGCAGCCCGTTAGCAGCAGGAGGCACAGCATAAAGGCGAGAGGCTTTGCAGCGTAGTGCAGATGCGCTGCTATGCGAAGCCCCTTAACGAGTGAATAGCGCATCGTCCACCGCCACATTAGCCTGCACATTCTTGAGCGTGATCGTCGTCCGGTCGCCGCTCTTCTCCTCGAGCTCCACGCGCCGCACGCGCCCGTCGGACTTGCCCACATAGAGCCGCACGGAGACGAAGAGGTCGCGCACCTCCTTCTTGCGCGGCGTGAGCGTGATCTGCCAATCGCTCTGCCCGACGGAGAAGGTGGACGAGAAGTCGGGCGAATCCACCAGGCCCGCCCCGCTCACACCGCCGACCATCACGCGACTGATCTCGCTGAAGAGCTTGCTCGACTTCACCGGCACACGGTTCGAAGCGCCGCCCTTGCCCGAGGTCATGTGCACCGTCGTGCCGTCGGTCGAGAAGACGTAGGCGTACGGCCGCGTGTATTCCCAGCGGATTTTGTTGACCTTCTTATAAAACATCCGTCCCTCGGATGTCACTTTGTCATTCATAAACGACAGCTGCTTGACCTGCGTAAAGTCGCACTTCATCGTGCGCACGCTGGCGGCCGTCTGCGTGATCTTAGCCACGATCTCCTTGCGTTGTGCCTCGCTTGCCGCGCGGTATCCGCCCGTCTGTGCCGACGCCGTCGCCAGCACGCATACCGCCAACATGGCAGTTATCACTGTTTTCTTCATCCTTTTCATCTTGTTTATACCTAAAATATCGGGGCGCGAAGATAAGTGCCTGGTCAAATTAAGTCGGCGGGGGCGGCTTCGGCCGCCGGCGAAGTAGGCCCGGTACGCACGTTTGATGTACCCAGCAATCTTGGCAGGTGTCCCTGACACCCTCGAAAACCTTCA
>CALHPT010000064.1 GCA_938036405.1 uncultured Tannerella sp. | reverse complement strand
ATCGGCGGCATGGGCGGCGGAGCGTTTTATATGGGGGATGTGAATAAGGGCACGCCGCTGAAAGGCCTGAACCCATCGCTGGGGCTGGTCTTCCGCTACAACGCCAACTTTCGTATCGCCTTCAAAGGCGGCCTGACGTGGGCACAAGTCACGGGTAGTACCGATGGTCTGGCGAACGCCTTCCCGAACGGTATGCAGACCTCCTTCTCGCGCAATGTGGTGGACATCGGCGGACAATTCGAGTTCAACTTCTTTCCCTACAGCGATAAGTTCGCTTACCTCAATACGCAACGCCTCTCGCCTTACTTGCTCATTGGTCTTGGTGGCACGGTAGCTACGGGCTCGGGGCCTGCGTTTGGCGCATTGAACTTGCCGATCGGCGTAGGCATCAAATACAAACTCCGCAATCGTGTCAACATCGGCGCGGAACTGAAGGTGCACAAGGTGCTGGGCGACGGCCTCGACAATGCGCAGCTGAACAACCCGTACGGCATCGGCAGCAGCGTGATGAAGAACGGAGATTGGTACACGCTCACGACGCTCTTCCTTACGTGGGACTTTGGGCCGCGCAACCGCAAATGCAACAGTTCGAAGGGCATTGAGGGGCTGATGGGATTATCGAAACACTAAGTTGAAACAACTGAAAGAAGCAAAGCATGTCGTTGATAGAACAGATTGACCGCAGCCGATTGCCGCAACACGTGGCGATCATCATGGACGGAAACGGCCGATGGGCGCAGGCGCGTGGCGAAGATCGCAGCATGGGGCACCGCGAAGGCGTTGTCTCTGTGCGCAAGGTCGTAGAGGCTGCTGTAGCCATTGGGTTGCGCTACCTGACCATCTACACTTTCTCTACCGAAAATTGGAATCGCCCCGAGGCAGAGGTACACGCCTTGATGGCGCTTATGGTGGCCGCAATCCATCGCGAGACACCCGATTTGATGAAGAATAACGTCCGTCTGCAAGCCATTGGCGACTTGGATCGGTTGCCGACCGAAGTACGGGCCACGCTTGAGGAATGTTTGCGAGAAACGTCTGGCAATACGGGGACGACGCTCGTCTTGGCGTTGAGCTATTCGGCGCGTTGGGAGATCCTGCGTGCCACGCGCGAATTGGCCGAGGCGGTTCGTGACGGTCGGCTGCAGCCGGAGGAGGTGACGGAGGAGCTTTTCTCCGATCATCTCACCACCCGCCACTTGCCTGATCCCGATCTGATGATCCGCACGGGCGGCGAGCAACGTATCAGTAACTTTCTGCTCTGGCAACTCTCTTATGCCGAGCTGTATTTCACCGACACTTATTGGCCCGATTTCAGGGAAGAAGAATTATACACAGCCATCTTGGACTATCAGCACCGCGAGCGGCGCTTCGGCAAGACTGGCGAACAACTCAAATAAAAAAGACAAGTACAGGTAAGAACGTCGAGGTGCACTACTTCTCTACTACTTACTACCTCAAACTACTCCTACTACTTCTAACTACTTTACTATGCAGAAGAGATTACGCTTGATGGCGGCAGCCCTGACGGCAGCCTTAACGGTGGGCGGAGCATGGGCTCAGGTCGATACGACAGCCATGCATGCCGGGACGGTGCTTTCGGACCTATTGCCGACGGACACAATGAACGCAGCGCCGACGGATTCGCTGCCGGGCGGCGAGGTGCCGACGGTGTCCTATTCGCTGACGCCGAAACGTTACACCATCGCCGGTATCCAAGTGACCGGCACCAAGAACTACGACGATTTCATCCTCATCGGCTTCTCAGGCCTCTCCGTTGGCGACGAGGTGTCTATTCCGGGCGATGAGATCTCGGACGCGGTGCGGCGCTTTTGGAAGCACGGGCTGTTTTCTGACGTGAAGATTCTGGCTACCCGTATCCAGGGCGATAAGGTGTGGCTCGAGATCCGCTTGAAGCAGCGACCGCGTATCTCGGAGATCCACTATAACGGCGTGAAGAAGAGCGAACGAGAAGACCTTGAGGCGAAGCTCGGGCTGCGCAAGGGCCATCAGATCACGCCGAACGTGATGGATCGGGCAAAGACGCTCCTCAAGAAATATTTTGACGGCAAGGGCTTCAAGAACGTGGAGGTGGACATCGTGCAACGTGAGGATGCCGGGAAAGACGGCGAGGTGATCGTGGACGTGAACATCGACAAGAACCAAAAGACGAAGATTCGCGAGATCTACCTCAATGGCAACCACGCTCTCTCGGACATCACGCTGAAGAAGGCCATGAAGAAGACGAACGAGAAGTTCGATCTCAAGAAGCGCTTCCGCACCAGTTGGCTCGAGCTTTTCAGCACGAAGAAGTTCACCAGTGAGGAGTATGAAAACGACAAGAAAAACCTGATCGATAAATACAATGAGTACGGCTATCGCGATGCCGTCGTGACCTCGGACAGCATCGTGTCCGTGGACAACAAATACGTCGACATCTACCTCAACCTCAACGAGGGCGACCGATACTATTTGAAGGATATCCGCTTCGTAGGCAACACGAAGTATCCCACCGAACAGCTCTCCATGCTGCTGAATATGAAGGCGGGCGACGTCTACAACCAAAAGAAGTTGCAGGAGCGCCTACAGTCCGACGACGACGCGGTCTCGAACATCTACTACAACAACGGATACCTCTTCTTCTATGCCGACCCCGTGGAGGTGGAGGTAGAGAACGACTCGATCTCGCTTGAAATCCGCATACAGGAAGGCCCGCAGGCCACGATCAATAAGGTGATCATCAACGGCAACGATCGGCTCTACGAAAACAATGTCCGCCGTGAGTTGCGAACCAAGCCAGGACAGCTTTTCAGCCGCGACGACTTGATCCGTTCAGCGCGTGAGATTGCGCAGACGGGTCACTTCGACCCCGAGAAGATGAACCCCGAACCCATCCCCAACCCGGACAATGGCACGGTGGACATCCGCTACAACCTCGTCTCCAAGGCCAGCGATCAGATCGAGTTATCGGCCGGATGGGGGCCGGGCGGATTGCTTGGGCGTGTCGGTTTGAAGTTCAACAACTTCTCCATGCGCAATCTCTTTCATCCCGGCACCTATCGCGGCATCATCCCCCAGGGCGACGGCCAAACGTTTACCATCAACGGCCAGACGAGCGGTAAATACTATCAGTCTTACAGCCTCTCCTTCCTCGACCCGTGGTTCGGTGGTAAGCGCCCGAACACGCTCTCCGTCGGGCTGTATTACTCGAAGTACACGGGCTACAATCCTCGCTATTTCGATCAGGAATACAGCCGTTACATGGCCAACAGCTTTTACAACAATGGTATCTACGGTCGGAACAACTACGGAAGTAGCGGTTACAACCCTTATGAGCAGGCTTACGACCCGACGAAGTATCTCGAAATGGTCGGCGGGAGCATTGGTTTCGGTAAGCGCCTCAATTGGCCCGACGACTATTTCTACACCATGCTCACGCTGAACTATCAGTTGTTTCACATGCATGACTACACCTACTTCGACGTAGCTAACGGTGTCTGCCACAAGATCAACTTCGACCTGAGCCTGCAACGCAATTCGATCGACAACCCGATCTATACGCGTTACGGATCGCAGTTCCAGGGCTCCGTCTCATTTACGCCGCCCTATTCGCTTATTGACGGCAAGGATTACTCCAAGATCAACGACCCGGCCCAGCGCCATAAGCTGATCGAGTACCACAAGTGGAAGTTCCAAGGCAAGATGTTCTTCCCCCTCACGCCTCTGCCGCAAAACAATGGTCCGAAGCGTACGCCGGTCCTCATGACTCGCGTGGAGTACGGCTTCCTTGGCTACTACAACCGGCATAAAGTTTCTCCTTTCGAGACCTTCCAAATGGGTGGCGACGGTATGTCAGGATATTCCGGCTATGGCTATCCCACGGAGCTGATCGCTTTGCGTGGCTACGAGAACAACTCTATCGCTGGCCGGAGCGCTGCCGGAGCGCTTCCCTACGCATACGCCTACTCTCGCCTTTCGATGGAGTTACGCTATCCGCTCATTCTTGAGCCTACGTCTACGATCTACGCGCTGGCGTTCGTCGAGGGCGGTAACGCGTGGGGATCGGTGCGCGACTTCAATCCCTTCGACCTGAAGCGTTCGGCAGGTGTTGGCGCGCGCATCTTCCTGCCTATGATCGGCATGATCGGTATCGACTGGGCCTACGGCTTCGATCGGCCTTATCCCGGCGCGCAGCGCGGCGGCAGCCAGATCCACTTCTATTTGGGACAAGAATTTTAATGTGATTTATGAAGCAGACGGCTCAAACCTCTACGCAGGGAGTCCGTCTGTTGCGACGATAAATTTTTAATGACCATAGAGCGATGAAAAGGAAAAGTATTTTGATGATCGGAATGGTGCTGCTGTTCTCGGTGGCATCGATGGCGCAGAAGTTCGCCTTAGTAGATATGGAATACATTATGGGCAACATCCCGGCCTATGAGCGCGCCAATGAGCAATTAAATCAAGTTTCCAAGAAATGGCAAGCCGAA
>CALHPT010000063.1 GCA_938036405.1 uncultured Tannerella sp. | reverse complement strand
CAGGAAACGCCTAAACATGAAATAGAGAAGGCTTTAAGAATTAAGGAGGCTTATTATGGAGACAAACAATCATCAGATCGTAGACTATGACCTTGTACTTGACGAGAAATTCAGCAAGATCGGGACGCCGGAGCGGGCAAAGTCTGAAGAGAAGGCGCGGGCGTATTACGCCTCGCAGATCCTCTCTGAGGCGCGTCGAGAGTCGGGCATGACGCAAAACGAACTCGCCCGGCGAGTAGGTATGACGCGTGCACAGATCGCTAAGATTGAGAATGGCACTATCGAGCCGGGCGTGGGGCTGTTTTACCGCATCGTCGGGGAACTGGGGTTGCGCGTCGATATCGTCCGGCCGTTGTAACACATCGTATTGACTTTATTCACCCCTAAAACATAAACCTCATGAAAGAACAAACTGTATTGCCGCGCCGTGTGCGTGCAAAGTATTCCACGTTCGCAAAAACGCTGACGGCTATAGTGCTGGCATTGAATTTGGCGTGTATGTATCTGTTATGGCCGATGCCAAACCTTGGGGTGCGACTTGTGTGGGTCGGAATAGTCGTCTTGACGATCCTGTTTGTTGGGCTTGCGCCGGTCTGGTTCGAGGAGCGCAGCGATCAATATGTGTTGCGCTTGGTGGCGAAGACCTTGACCTTCGATAAGGGGGTGTATGTAGCGACTCCGATCAGCCGGGAGGAGTTGGAGGGTGCGATTCGATTGTTCGGATCGGATGGTTTTTTCGGATTCACGGGTTGGTATTGGAGCCGCAGGTGGGGGCGTTTCCGTTGCTTTGCGTCCAAACTGAGTGGGCCGCTTTTGCGCATTCATCGCCGGGGCGAGGAGAGTGGGGGCGTCGTGGTGAACGGTTGAGGACACGTTGTTAGGCCGAAAGGCTTGTGATAGAAGTTCGGATAGAGCTTTCCCGGAATGGGGAGACTATCCGAACTTTTTTGTTGTGCGGCTTAGCGTCAGGGAGAAGGTTGACACGAGGCTTACAGCAGCGGTGAGAAGAGGCGGAGGGACGACTCGATGAGGCGAAGGTGGAGCGGACGACGCATCCAGTCTGCATGCGCGCCGCATCGCCTTCACGCACCCCGTCTCGGGGCTGTCCATCGAGATCGTTGCCCCCGTGCCCCCCGGCGATGCGCTGTGGAAAGCCTTGGCCGAGGGTGTATAACTGCCCTCGCACCTATTTCCGAGGCGCCGCGCGATGGTTTTCCCCCGCTGAATCAAACAATAGGGCGCCCCGAACGGGAGAACTCCCATAGCACATTTTTTCCCCACAAAGACTGCCGTGTGGAATTAAGCAAGTCACTTTTTCATTTTTGGACAACTTGTTCGGAAATAAAAAAGTGACTTTTTATTCTTGCTCAAAACTGTTCAAAATAAAAAAGTCACTTTTTTGTCCTGTCAATTATTGTCAGGTTATAGCGGGCCACTTTTTATTAGTGGAAAACTTTTTACACGAACAAAAAGTGACTTGCTATATCCCTTCAAACGTTGATCAAAATGAAAAAGTGACCCGATTAAATCATGCAACTTTTTACACGAACAAAAAGTGACTCGACTAAACCTCATAAGTATGGACAAAATCGGTAAGTCTTCTTTTTGCTTCCGAAAGGGGGTGAGCGGCGGGGCCGACGAAGACGATGGGATCGCACGGCATGAGGCACCGTTTTCGTTGGGTCTGTACCGGTATGCTCTGAGGTGCACAGCGGCGTAATGGGGTGCGGTTGACGATATACGCATCGTCGAACCGAAAAACAAAGGATGGGTCGGAGGCTTACAGCAGCGGCGAGAAGAGGCGGAGGAAGGACTCGATGAGGCGAAGGTGGAGCGGACGACGCATCCACTCGTAGGCGCGCACGGGGACGCAGTCGCGGAGGTCGTCCATGAACATCCGGCGGAGTCTTTCCGCGAAGGGCCGATGGTAGACGAAGGCGTTGAGCTCAAAGTTGTGCTCGAAGCTGCGGAAATCGAAGTTGGCCGACCCTATGCAGGCGATTTCATCATCGGCCAAGAGGAGCTTGGAGTGTAAGAAGCCGGCGCGGTAAAAGTACACCTTCACGCCGGCGCGGAGCATGTCGTCGAGGTAAGAGTGCGAAGCGAGGTGGGCGCTGCGCGTGTCGGATCGTTCGGGAATCATGAGGCGCACATCCACTCCGCCCAGCGCGGCGGTCTGTAGCGCTTGGGTGAGGCCCTCTGTGGGCAGGAAGTAAGGGGTTTGAATGTAGAGGTATCGCTTGGCGTTGGCGATGCAGAAGATGAAGGCTTGCAGCAGCACGCGCCACCGCCCCGTGGGACCACCGGAAAGGATCTGCATGAGGTTATCGTCAAAGAATTTCTCATCCGGATAGTAGGGGTTGCCCTTGATCAGCTGGCGGGTGACGACGTACCAGTCGATGAGGAAGGCGGATTGCAGGCCGTGGACGCCTTTGCCCTCGATGCGGAAATGCGTGTCGCGCCACGTGCCCCAGGACGTACCGCGAACGTAGCGGTCGGCGATGTTCATGCCGCCCATGAAGCCCGTGTGTCCGTCCACGATGGCCACTTTGCGGTGATTGCGATAGTTCACCTTGCTGGTCAGGAGGGGGAAGACGACGCGCAGGAAGGCGTGCACCTCAATGCCCTCGCGGCGCATCTCGTCGAAGAAGCGGCGGGGAACGTTCCAGCAACCCACGTCGTCGTAGAGCACGCGAACCTCCACGCCGGCACGGGCGCGCTCGATGAGTACTTGGCGCACGCAGCGCCCGATCTCATCGTCGGCGAAGATGTAGTACTGTAGATGGATGTGATGCTGGGCGCCACGGAGCGCCTCAAGGAAGGCTTCAAACTTTTCTGTCCCGCGCGTGTAGATGTCGATGCGGCTGCCGTAGAGCAAGGGTGTTCGGCCGTTACGGTTGAGCATGTGCATCAGTGGGCGGTAAGCGGAAGGGACTACCACCTTATCCTGTCTCGGTCCGCCGGCGCGTAATGGACGCATAATGCGGCGATAGGTACGTCTGGAGATGATTCTACGACGGCGATTGTCTTGCCCGAAGAAGAAGTAGAAGACGAGACCAATGCCCGGCAGGAGCAGGAGTACAATGATCCAGGGAATTGTCTTTAGCGGGTTGCGGTTCTCTAGTAAGATCACAGGAATGAGGCCCAGCACGGAGAGGGAATACATCAAGAAAAGAGTGACACCAAAGGCCGTATGTAGCGGAAAGTCAATCATGAGTGCGGAGAGGGGCTTGTTTCGGTGGTAAAGGTACGCAGGAACATATTAGCCCCCTTAAGCCGAAAATTTAGACGAGCCGATAGCGTCGGGCGGCAAAAACGCGGTAGGCAAGGACGACCACCTCTGCCAGGATGAGTGCGCCGGCGTAGAGATAGATGGAGTTGAGGTGGAAATAGATCATCACCAGGTAGCAGACGAGTAGTGCGATGGTGGAGCAGATGACGCTGACGTTGAATGGACGCTGATGGCCGAAGGCGACCAGTACGGACGTGCCGAGGAAGACCGAAAAGCCGGAGCAGGTCAGCTGGACGCAGAGCAGACGGAGTAGTGCGGCTGCCTCTGTCAGCTCGCCGTGAGAAAGGATACGGACAATGGGCTCGGCGAAGAAAAAGAGTATGGCGACAGCACCTAATACGAAGAGCGTGACCACGCGAAGTAGGGAGCGAACCATCCCCTTGTCGCGCGAGCGGGAGAGATTCGGGTAAAGCGCTTGGTTGAGCATCTGTATGGGCACCATGCCACCGTTGAGCACCTTTTGCGCCACGTCGAAAGCCGCAACTTCGCTGCCGGAAAGGTATACACCACTCATGATCTTGGCCATGTAGGTGTTGATAGCGAGTGATGCACGTGAGGCGAAGAAAGGGATGCTGTCGCGAAAGGTTTTCACGAGCATCGAGGCCGGTGGGAGGCGGAAGCGGATACGATCATGAATGAACACATACGCGCAGGAGACGCCGGCGGAGAGTACTAGGCCGAGCGACTGCAAAAGTGCAATGAGGGGATAGTCTTCCTCGCGGTGTATGAACAAAAAGAGCGCTGCGGTATAGAAGGCAATGGAGAAGAAGCGAACAATAGTGAGGACTTTCATATTCTCCCTGCCCTGATAATACCATACGGGCAGGAAAATGTCGGATATACAGGCGATGAAGGCGTAAAAAATCAGCGTGGAGATGGCGCTCAGGGCGGGGACGAATCTCGTTGCTAACGTGAGAGCTACGGCCACGAGGAGCGCGAGGGCTGATTTGATGAAAATGACGGACGAGAAGATCTGGTTGAGCCTTTCGCGATCGTTGCGATGGATGGCTACATCGCGCACGGCCGAAATGTCGAGGCCGAAATTGATGAACAGGGTGAAGAGGGCTACAATGGCTTGGGCAAAGACGACCATCCCGTAGCGCTCTTCGCCGACGACGCGGAAAAGATAGGGCAGCGCGATGAACGGCATGGCCATGCGCATGACCTCGAAGAGGGTCAGGTAGGAGGCATTCTTTAGAACCAGGCCGTATTTACCAAACATGTCGTGCGTGGGGTGGCTCTTCAGGCCTCGGGGTAGGTACTGCTGTCACGCAGCTCCTTGCGCAGTAGGCGATACTGATCGCGGCAGACGATCCACCCAATCGAGAGTAATAAGGTGATCACAACAAATCCGACCAAGGCAAACACTTTACGGGGACCAATGGGCTTGGCTTTGACGAAGGCGGCGTCGACGATTTTGGCACGGTCCGTGCGTTGGCCGAGGGCTAAACTGATCTCTTCACGCTTCTGCAGGAGGATGAGATAGACGCCTTGCAGGATTTCTTGCTGTCGCTTGTAGTCGACATAGACGCGCTCCTGGACGGGAACAGATCCCATGCGGTCGAGAAGCTCTTTTTCTTGCTTTTCGAGGGTTCGACGGGTCTGTGTCATGCTTTGTTGCGCGTTATTGATAGTCTGAAAGACGGTCTCGCGTAATCGATCCACTTGTGTCGTGAGCGACGCGACGAGAGGGTTGCTTTCGTTCGAGTTTCGGAGTGCTTTCTCACGCTCCAAGAGGGCTTGATTGTAGAGAAATATGGGGCTCCCCTCGGTCTCGCCCGTCGTGAGTAGGGAAGGGACGAGTTTATAGCGGTTGGCGGGGTTTTTTACGAAGGCGTCCATCATGGCAATGATGTTCGACTGGGTCTCGGCCTCGATGAGTCGACCCTTCAGGTCGCGCATGTACTCGGCGTAGTATTGAATGTCATATTCTACATCGGTAATCTTGTTTTCGGCCTTGTATTTTTCGATCTGACGCTCCACCTTCTCCAGCTCGTCTGTGACGTGAGCGATGCGCTCGCTGAGGAAGGCCAGCGAGACTTCGCTTTGAGCCTTCTTATAGTCGTACGCATCCCGATTGTAGTAGTCGATGAGTACGTTCAGCATGTCCTTGGCCCGCTGTCGCTCGTAGTCGGTACACGAGAGCTCAATGATGTTGGCTGATTTGGAGTAATCCTCAATGAGGAAATCGTCAGCGGCCTTTTCGGCCACCCAACTGGGGGGATATACGGTAATCTCAATCTTCGCTGCGCCGTTTTTTGCAGCGCGCGCAGTGTTGCGGGTGAAGGTGAAGGAGTATTTGTCGAATTGAACGATGGCGGGCAACTTATCAAAGCGGAAAGTTTGCTTCTGCCCCTTGGTCTTGGCCGTAATTTCCGCCTCGCCACGATCCGTCACATTGACCTTAAACTCTACTTCTTCGTCAAGAGCAACCAGCGTGGTCGAGTCGCACGTCACACGCACGGGTTCTTGGCCATACAATCGGAGCAGGGAGAAAGGCCTCCGATATTCGGCATATAACCCAAGTTGCACGACCATCCTGCGCATGAGACTATTGGATTTCAGAGTGGAGATTTCGTCGTCGATGCTGACGCTACCACCGCCCATGCTGCCGATGCCGAATGTTTTCATGAGCCCGGAAGCCTCACCGAGACCGATGCTACCAGATCCAAGCATTCCGGCATCTTCCTGTATCTGTACGCGGGCCATGATTTCGTAAGTACGAGGGTACAGCACGAGGTAGAGTATAGCTGCCAGGAGTGCGACGGCAGCAGAGACGAGTATGACGGTGCGTTGGCGTAAGTAGCCGACTATGATTGGGCGCAGCCCGACGGCCTCGCGGTCGTTGGTATCATTCACGGTGGGACGCCTGTCCTCCCGCTGGAGTTCGTTGTTTGTTTCCATCACTTCTTTCTGAGAGCCACTACGACGGTGGTAATCACCGATGCCGCCGTAAGGATGGTCGATATAATTGTGAGTGTATACTGTTGCGCAGAGCTATAGTTCGCGTTTCTTTTCTTGGCATTGTTGGGCTCGACGTAAACGACGTCGTTTTGTTTGAGATAAAAGTAGGGTGAGGCGAAAACTTCAGGATTGGTCACATCCACCCTCCCGTATTCTTTGCGTCCGTTGTTATCGCGAACGATGAGAATGTTTTTGCGGTTAGCGTTGATCGTTAAATCACCGACCATCCCCAGGGCGTCGAGTATGGAAACGCGGTCGTTACGGATATTGATGCTACCCGGGCGGGACACTTCGCCGAGAACCGTGATTTTGAAGTTGACGATCTGCACGTGAACCATCGCGCCATCGACATACTTCCGGACTTGGGTTTGCAACTCATCGGTGAGTTGCTCCTTGGTCAGTCCCGCGGCGCGCACTTTTCCTATAACGGGGAAGTTGATGTATCCCTCCTTGTCCACTAAATAGGTGGTGAGCTTGGGGTCGGCTGCGACGGACGTCTCACCTTGGGGCATGTAGGCAAAGGGGGGGGGATTGAACGGCATAACCACGGTGGTGTTCCATGCCGTGACGGTGATGGTGAGCAGCACCACCACCCAGGCCACAACATCAATGCGTATCCGACGCGCAGGATGCCGGAGCA
>CALHPT010000062.1 GCA_938036405.1 uncultured Tannerella sp. | reverse complement strand
CCATCGGCCGGGTACACGCCGGGGCGTATTCGATACGCCCCTACGCCGGTACAAAAAAATGGATTGTTATGGGTTGGCCTATTCAATGACGAATCCCATCCTTGCCACGAATGGGATTCAATAAATACGTATTGATGAGGCACTTATTGGGTATTAGATAGTCCGGCAGGGGGTGACTGGCCTCCTTGGCCGTAGGGCCTATGTCACCTATGTGACACTTCGTACACGTATCAGGGATTACTTTTGTGCTGTCATCATTATTCGTTTCACAACAATAAACATTCTTCTTATGAGCACATTTGAGAAAGCAACCGTCATCGCCCTCGAGCCGTCAATCGACTATGCTCCGGGATCCGTCATTAGCAAGCAAGTCACCATCAATCGCGCTGGTAACATCACCCTTTTTTCCTTTGACAAAGGCCAGGGCCTGACCGAACATACCGCTAATTTCGATGCCTTCGTGCAGATCCTCGACGGCGAGGCCGAGATCCGCATTGACGGAACGCCGCACCGCCTGAAAACAGGCGACTGCATCATCATGCCCGCCAATCGCCCGCACGCCTTGCAGGCTGTTGAGCGCTTCAAGATGCTGCTTACGATGATAAAAGGCGGTGAGTGATTCTTCCGCCATTCTGTTCTGTATAAGTCGAGCCGCCCCCCGAAGGTCCTGCGAAGGACTTATCGAGGGGCGGCTCATTTTGTCTGGTTCGAGGCACAGACTTACCCAAAAACGAGGCGGTGGATCTCGTCCGGCGAGTCGACTATGTGTCGCGCGCCACATTCTTCAAGCTCGGCGCGCGGACGAAAGCCCCACGTGACGCCGATCGAAACGAGTCCGCCGTTGGCCGCCGTCTGCATGTCGACGCCGGAATCGCCCACGTAGAGCGTCTCCTCTTTCGTGCAACGGGTGATCTGCAAGATGTCGTGCACTACGGTCGGATCGGGCTTTGTGGGTATGCCCTCGCGCTGCCCAAAGACCGCCGCGAAACGAATACCTGGGAAATACTGCCCGACCAACTTCTCCGTGGCGCGTTGGTACTTGTTCGAGGCTACGGCTATCGCCATCCCGGCCGTTTGCAGCTGGCTGAGCAGCTCGGGAATGCCGGGATAGGGAGCGGTGTAATCCGCGTTGTGGACGTCATAGTAAGCCACGAAAGCGTTGCGAATGCGGGCGATGTTCTCCGCCGTACGCTCGCCCTCGGGCAGAGCCCGTTCGAAGAGTTTATTGATTCCATTGCCGACGAAATACTTGTACGCCTCGATGGCATGCGTCGGAAAGCCAGATTTTTCTAACGCGTGGTTCGTGCTATGGGCGAGATCGGCGATGGTGTTGAGCAACGTCCCGTCCAGATCGAAAATAAGGGAATGAATAGGATTCATAATGCGTAATTAATATCGATATAGGGGCAGGCGTTCGATGTCTGCCCGTCATTGTATGCCAAAATGAGGGGGCAAAGTTAGGCACAGGGAGGTGCCCGCGCTCTTCTTGATCGGTGTGGCCTTCGCCTTTGCTCGCCTCTCCCTATCCTCGTCTCGACAGAAAGGCCGGAAGCGAAAAAGCATCAAGGCACCGGCACGTTCGTCATGCTTTCCGGCTCCATGAATCGTTTTCTTGCCCCCGCTCCGATAGTCGGAACTGTGGCGTATTGAACACGCGCCATAGGCAGCTTCGTCAGCGGTCGAACGATTGCCACCAACGGAGCGTTTCTGATTCATGAGAGCGAGAGGTTCGAAAAAAAGACGTCCACAGGGGGACGCCTCTACATCGGGATATACGACACGGACAAGCATCGGCCGGGCCGTGCCCCATCGACTCCTGCGCTTGTCATTTGTCGCATGGCCCGCCACTCAACGCCTCCTTTACGCGGCGTCGGGCTCGATGTGTTCGACCTCGTTCAGGCAACGCACGGCGGCGGCAACACTCGTCACGTTACGGACCAAGATGCTCCGCTTGGCGTTTTGCTCGCGCAGGGTACAGGCTTTCGGATGTCGGCCGATGTAACCAAGCAACCGCCCAAAGGCCACGCTTTGATAGTACGGACTTTCACTGTCGGAGGGCAGGTAAAGGGCCATCGCGCCACGTTTGAGAACGACCTTCTCGACCCCTAACCGACGCGCCATACGTCTGAGACTCACGACACGAATCAGCTCCTCACCCTCGGTCGGGATACGTCCGAAACGGTCTTGAAGCGACGTAACGAAGCGCGATAAAGCCTCGTCCGTCTCGATCGAATCCAGCTCGCGATAGATGCTGACACGCTCCGAATCGTTGGGAATGTAAGTCGGGGGGAACATCAGTTCGAGGTCGCTCTCGACAAACGTTTCACGGACGTAGTTATCACCCGTGTTGGGTGCGCCCTCGTCGCCCCCGGCGTAGAGATCAGCGAACTCGTCTGTCTTCAGCTCATCCACGGCCTCTTCGAGAATCTTCTGGTACGTCTCATAGCCCAGATCGGCGATGAAACCACTCTGCTCGGCCCCGAGCATGTTTCCCGCGCCACGGATATCGAGGTCTTGCATGGCGATATGCATACCACTGCCGAGTTCGGCAAAGCTCTCGATGGCCTGAAGCCGACGACGGGCCTCAGCCGTTAGCGTGGAGAGCGGCGGTGCCAGCAAATAGCAAAATGCCTTGCGATTGCTCCGGCCGACACGTCCACGCAGCTGGTGCAGCTCGGATAGCCCGAACTGATGGGCATTATTGACAATGATCGTATTCGCGTTCGGCACGTCTATGCCATTCTCGATGATGGTGGTAGCCACGAGCACGTCGTACTCGTAATTGACGAAGTCTAAGATGATCCGCTCCAGCTTGTCCGGCTCCATCTGCCCGTGTCCAACAGCGACGCGCACGCCTGGCACCTCGCGACGGATGAGGGTCTCAATCTCGTAGATGTTCTGAATGCGATTGTTGATGAAAAAGACTTGCCCGTTGCGACTCATTTCGAATTCGATGGCCTCGCGGATGATGTCGGCGTTGAAGCGCTCGATTTCCGTCTGCACGGGATATCGGTTGGGGGGCGGCGTCGTGATATTACTCAAGTCGCGGGCACCCATGAGCGAGAATTGCAACGTACGCGGGATGGGGGTGGCGGTCAGCGTGAGCGTGTCTACGTTGGTACGGAGCTGGCGGAGCTTCTCCTTGACCGAGACCCCGAATTTTTGCTCCTCGTCAATAATCAACAGACCCAAGTCTTTGAATTTGACGTCACGGCCGACGATGCGGTGCGTGCCGACCAGGATATTGAGCTCGCCCGAGGCTAAGCGCTTGAGGATCTCTTTCGATTCCGCGGTCGATCGGGCACGGCTGATGTAGTCGATGGTGCAAGGGAAGTTCTTGAGACGCTCCCGAAACGTCTGGTAATGCTGAAACGCGAGGACGGTCGTGGGGACCAGCACGGCCACCTGCTTATTGTCGGCCACGGCCTTGAAGGCTGCTCGCATGGCCACCTCCGTCTTGCCAAATCCGACATCGCCACAGACAAGGCGATCCATCGGACGCTCACGTTCCATATCTGCCTTCACTTCTGCCGTAGCACGCATTTGATCGGGCGTATCCTCATAGATAAAGCTGGCCTCTAGCTCGTCCTGCATGAAGCTGTCCGGACTGAAGGCATAACCTTTCTCTTGGCGGCGGGTGGCGTAGAGGCGGATCAGATCGCGGGCGATGTCCTTGACCTTTTTCTTCGTGCGATCCTTCATGCGTTCCCAGGTGCCGCTGCCGAGCTTGTTCAGTGCAGGCGGCTCTCCGCCGTCCTTTCCCTTGTACTTCGAGAGCTTGTGCAGCGCATGGATGCTGACGAAAAGGATGTCGTTGTTGCGATAGATCAGTTTGACGGCCTCTTGCAGCTTGCCATTGACCTCGGTACGCACCAACCCGCCGAATTGGCCTACGCCGTGATCGATATGCACGATAAAATCGCCGGGGGTGAACTGGTTGAGCTCTTTGAGCGTTAGGGCCATCTTTCCGCTACGTGTGCGGTCGCTCTTCAGATTGTATTTGTGGAAGCGGCCGAAGATCTGATGGTCCGTGAAGAAGCAACTGCGCAGGGTATGATCCGTGAAGCCCTCGTGCAGCGTGCGACTGACGGCCGTGAAGGGGATCGCGTCGCCTCGATCCTTGAAAATATCGCGGATGCGGGCCGCCTGCTTCTCGCTATCGGTCAGTAGGTGGATGGTATAGCCATCCGCGAGGTATTGGCGGAAGGATTGGCTGACGAGGTCGAAGTTCTTCTGGAAGAGCGGCTGCGGAGCCGTGTCGAAGCGGACGGTCGCCGCGGTATCGCCTTCGCGCGCCTGGAGGTGGATCGTGATAAAACGTGCGGCCGCTGTCGCATACGCCTCGGCACCGACCAGCTTACGGCGTATGGCCTCCCGATCAGCAAAGCCTTCGTTGTCCTTATTCACCGGCTCCTCGTCCCAGAGCGAGGTGATCCGCTCGCGACACCACACGGCATCGTGCGACACGATGAGGGCATCCTGCGGAAGCAGCTCCAGGAGCGAGCTATCGGCGTCGTCGTAACGGCTAATCTCCGGGACGATCCGAATCTCACGCAGTTTCTCCATCGAGAGCTGCGTCTCTACGTCAAACGTGCGGATGGACTCGATCTCGCTGCCAAAGAAATCCACGCGGTAGGGCCGTTCGTGAGAGAAGGAGAAGATGTCCATGATGCTGCCACGGACGGCGTACTGCCCAGGCTCATAGACATAGTCCGTCTGCTCGAAATGGTAGTTGTCGAGCACGTCGGAGACGAACAGCGGGTCCACCTTTTCGTTGACATGAAGCTCCAGCGTATTTTCCTTCAGCACATTTTTCGATAGCACACGCTCGGCAATGGCGTCCGGATAGGAGACGATGATCACGTTCGGCTCGTCTGATTGCAACACGGCGAGCGCCTCCGTTCGGAGCACCTCGTTCGCCGCATCGGTGTGCCCGTATTTAATATGTCGGTGGTAGGCGGAGGGGAAGAAGCTGACGCTCGCCTCGCCCGCCAGTTGCACCAAGTCGTTGTAAAAATATCCAGCCTCCTCCAGGTCGTTCATCACGCAAAGCAGGCATCCGCCACGCTTGAGAAAAAGCGCAGCCGTGCACATCGCAGCGCTTGATCCTTGGAGTCCGGCCAGGCGAATGCTACGCGCATCGCCTCGATCGATCAGCGACGCCACGGCAGCCGTCTGCGGGTGCGCTGCATATATGGATTGTAATTCTTTAATGTCCATGAGTCCACTACGGGTGTATGTCAAAAAGACGGGGTAAGAAGAATCTGAAAAGCGGAGACCGTCAGGGTCCCCCCGTAAAAAGGCCGGCAAAAGTGAGGCAATTCAAGAAAAATGAAAGCCCTCAGCCTATTTATTTCCGGATATGAATCGTGCGGCGGGTCCCCCAAAAGCAGAAAAAGCTAACCAAAGGGAGTCGGCAGACACTTTGCCCCCGTGGTGAGGCGGCAGAAAAGTCGATCGCCTATCGTTAGAAATAATGCGAAGCGATCATGAAGCCTTCGCTCACTTACGAGAAGAAAAACGACGCTCTCGAAGGCCTCCACGCCAAGATGGAACCCACCAGACGTCGCCCGAAAGGGTTTCCTCGTCGTCTTCGACCCATCTGCGCAAGTGTTTGATTGCATTCCATGCAGAATGCGATCAACTACACCGGTGATTTATTCCCATCACAATAGAATAAGATCAACTACACCTATGCTTTGATTACATTCCATCACGATTGTAATTACCAACCGCGG
>CALHPT010000061.1 GCA_938036405.1 uncultured Tannerella sp. | reverse complement strand
GATATAAAGCACACCAAGGCGAGGGAGGACAACGGGCGAATAGGATCGCAAGTCGGCAAGAAGCTGAAAAAGGGGAATGGGCTTCGCGGATCCGGGGGCGTCCCCCTCCCTCTCCCTTTTTTGATAGGGAAAGAGACAAACTGACAACTAACAAACTAAACAATGACAACGATGATGAAATGGATGAGAATGATCATGGCGTTTATGGTGAACGCGATGATCGGAACAATGGCGGCCTCGGCGCTCGGTGTACCCCTTGCGTTGGGTGCAGTAGGTGCGCTGCTGCTGGGGCCGCTTGTAGGCGGCGGAGCAGGCGCCCTGAATGCGAGCGTGCTGACGGAGGTCTGGACGGGCGAGCTGATCAAGCAGCTGCGGTCGGCCGATAAAGGCACCTTCTTGGACGGCATACCCGACTACTCGCAGTATGCGGAAAATGATGTGATCCACATGATCAACGTCGGCGGCGACCCCAAGGTGCTGACCAATAACACGACCTACCCGCTTCAGATCACGGCCATCACAGCTACCGATGCCGTGTTCAAGTTAGACAAGTTTCAAACAGAGGCCACACCGATCACGGATGATGAGCTGTATGCGCTCTCTTACGACAAGATGGCGTCCGTAAAAGAGCGTCACGGGCTGGCCATCATGGAGGCTAAGCTGAAGAAGGCTATCCACGCGCTGGCACCGGCCTCGAATACGGCTACCACGCCGGTCATCAAGACCACGGGAGAGGTGGAAGATGGCAGTGCCACGGGCCGCAAGCGCTTGACACGTCACGATATTATCGAGATGAAGAAGCGCTTCGACTTGATGGGTGTACCTACCGAAGGACGCCGTTTGGTGCTCTGCCCCGAGCATATCGCTGACCTCTTGGAGATGGATCAGAAGTTCGCTGAGCAGTACTACAACTACGCCTCCGGACGTATCTCCATGCTCTACGGCTTCGAGGTGTATGAGTATGTAGCCGGCCCGGTCTACAACTTGACCGGCGCCAAGCAGGCGCTTGGCACGGCTCCGGTGGTAGGCAGCATCTATCAGGCCTCTGTAGCCTTCTACACGGGTCGCGTGTTTAAAGCCACTGGTTCTACGAAGTTCTATTACTCCGAGGCCAAGAATGACCCGCAGTACCAGCGCTCGTTGGTGAACTATCGCCACTACTTCGTCGTCCTGCCGAAGAAGGTGGAAGCCATTGGTGCCATCATTTCAGACAAGAAGTAAACGACTATGGCAGCGAAAACAACGAAAGAGAAAGCTCCGGTGGAGACACCGGTCACTCCGTCTGAGGCTCACGAGGAGCCTCTGACGGAAGTGAAGGAGGTAGAAGCCTCCGGTGAGGCTGAGTCGGGCGACTCGGAACCTCTGACGGAAGTGAAGGAGGAACCTCTGACAGGGATGAAGGAGGATGCCACCCGGGAAGCCGGGCTGGATGACTCCGAGCCTCCTGCGGAGGTAAAGGAGGAAGCCGTAGAGGAGACGCCGGCCGCACCGGCGTACGAC
>CALHPT010000060.1 GCA_938036405.1 uncultured Tannerella sp. | reverse complement strand
ATAAAGGCTATGAGATAGAACTACTTGTGCCCTCGAAGCAGCATCGGGTTCGGGCGGTCGCAAATTTTTCAGTGTTTTATTCTTGCAATTGTTCGAAGGCTTTTCCTTTACCTTTGGCCCGAAGTATTAATTCAAGTTTAACGCAATAAATACAAACGTCCGGCATGAAAAAAGTCCTCCTGGCCTTGTGTATTGTCTGCGGAGCCACAGCGGCTTCAGCTCAGAATTTGAGGATCAGACATTACGAATCGACTACGATTTTACAGGCGATGTCAACAAGCAAGAGATCTCCGTGATCCGACTGAACGCCATCCCTCGCTGGTATGGCAAGCGGCAAAACCTGGCCGAAGTGCCCACCGCGGGCAACGGCGACATCACCGTCCGATCGAAAGACGGCCGCGTGATCTACAAAAACTCCTTCTCCACCCTGTTTCAAGAATGGCTCGCCTACCCGGAAGCCAAGCAGGTCAGGAAATCGTTTGAGAACGTCTTCCTTCTGCCCATGCCCAAGGACACGGTCGACGTGACCGTGGAGCTGCGCACCAGCCGCCTCGACGTCCTGGTCAGCTACACCCACCGCGTCGTGCCCACCGACATCCTCATCAAGCGCATCGGCGATAAAGACGTGACGCCGTACAAGACCCTCATGCAAGCTGCAGACCCCAATAAATGTATGCACATCGCCTACATCGCCGAAGGATATCGCAAGGAGGATATGGACGACTTCATCGCACACGCCACCGAGGCTAACGATGCCCTCTTCGCCCACGAACCGTTCAAGTCGCTCAAAGGCCGTTTCAACGTCATCGCCGTCATGTCCGAATCGAAAGAGAGCGGCACCAGCGTACCCTCCAAAGGCGTGTGGAAAAACACCGTCCTCGGCTCGCACTTCGACACCTTCTACAGCGATCGCTATCTGACCACCCTCAACCTGCGCGACATGCACGACCAGCTGGCCGGAACGCCCTATGAGCACATCATCGTCTTGGTCAACTCCGAGACCTACGGCGGCGGTGGCATCTACAACTCCTACAACCTCACCTCCACGCGACACAAATACTTCAAGCCCGTCGTGGTCCACGAATTCGGCCACAGCATCGCCGGCCTCGGCGACGAATACGCCTTTGAAGGCGAGCTGATCCCCCTCTATCCGCACGACATCGAGCCGTGGGAGCCGAACCTCACCACACTCGTTGACTTCGCTAGCAAGTGGAAAGACATGGTCAAGAAGGGCACGAAGATCCCCACCATCCCCACGGAGAAAAACAAAATGGAAGTGGGAGCCTACGAAGGCGCTGGCTACAACATGAAGGGCGTCTATCGTGCCTTCCAAGACTGCCGTATGCGCACCAACCAGTTCCCCGAATTTTGCCCCGTATGTAAGCGGGCACTCACCCATTTAATCGACTTCTATACGAAGTAACGACGATAAAGCCCGAGGCGAGCAGTTCTTATTTGATCAGCTGAAGCTCTCGGGCTTCCTTTTGCCCTCATTTTTCACGCACATCTTGCAGAACACGAACCATTACAGATAATCATTTATAAATAATCACGACGTGAAAACTAGTATTCTCATTCTCTCAGCAGCGCTCGCTCTGCCCTTTGCGGCACATGCACAGCATGAGCATGAAGCAGTGAGCAAGGACACCGCCGCGGTGCCCAACACCAAAGAAGTAAAGAACCGCAATGTGTTGCTTAACGCATCGGCCGAAAACCGTCCGCGACAGATCTCGATCGGACTTCCGGCAGGCGTGTCAGCAACCATCTTCGAAGACGGTCTACCCGTGACCTACGACGAGTGGCCAGGCGTGCCCTATTTCTATTGGACCGCCATGGGCATTCATGACCACATCGGTCTCTCGTCCATCAGCGAAAGTGCCATCACGAATGGTACAGTCAACTACACCGTACTCTCCACCACCCGTCGTGGATCGGAGAAGTTCGAAGGCCGCGCCGCCTACAACACCAACATCTACGGATTGCAGCGCTTCGACATCGCCCTCTCTGGCCCCATCGGCAAAGGATGGAGCTACACCGCCGGCATGTTTGTCAACCACGATCCGGGAACGATCAAGCTGGAAGATGCGGACATTGCCGACAAGATGGAAATCTTCAAGGCCGGTTTGACCAAGACGTGGAAGGACGGCAAGGGCGTCTTCAGCCTCCTCTACAAACACGTCAACACCCGCCTTTTCTTTGACAACATCGGCCCGTACTACTACGTGGGCGACGGAACGTCGAAGGAATATCCCGGCTTCCGGTTGGGTAAAGACAACCTGATGCCGAACAACGGTCGCTATCGTTACTACGACGTGGTAGACGGCGAGTATAAAGACGTGCTCCGTCTGCACAACAACGCTAACCACAGCCACGACCTCTTGGCCCGCCTCGACTATGAGTTCGACAACGGCGTCAAGTTGTACGTCTCCAGTAAGGTGCGCCGCGGTAACCTCGACCAGGCTCGTCCAGACCAAAACGGTGTTGGTACAGCTAAGGCTGGCGACGGATTCACCTACGCTTACGACGCTAAGGGCCACAAAGTGGGCGAGGAGTACACAGGCAAATACTTGCAGCGTTACTTGAGCCGCGATAAGGGCTTCGAATCAACTTGGATGACGACAGCCGAACTCTCTCGCGCTTCCGCACGCCACAGCTGGCGCGCCGGTATGAACTTCTGGTGGGGACGTTCGTTCGTCAACTCCAGCGCCGGAACGATGGTGCAGACTTTGGAGGCATCGCCCGTATGGCTGCTTCAAAAGGGCAAATTCATTACCGGATGTAACTGGACCGGCGAGTACATGGATATGCACGAAGAGAAGGCCGCCCTTTATTTTTCTGACGACTGGCAGGCTACTGATCGCCTCTGGCTCTCTGGTGGTCTCCGCATGGAGTACTACGGAATCGGTGGTCTTTCTCCGATGGCTTACATGAACTATCGGAAGTCGCTCGACGTGAAGCCGGACCATCCCGAGAACATCCGCAAAGAGAACTGGAGCATCAAGGATGGCAAACTGATCGAGATCTCTAAGCAGTGGATCAACCCCGCCGCCGCCATCAACGGACGCTATACGCTGCTTGATGGATTCGGTGTGACGGGTGAATACGTTTTTGCTATGCGTCACCCCTATGCTTACGACTTCGCCGGTGAGGAAATGCCGAACCTCGACCCCGTAAACATCCACTTGGGCCGTGCTGGTATTTTCTGGAATAACTCTTGGATTCAGCTGGCTTCTCAGCTCTCGTTCATTCGCCAGACCAATTACAAGTGGCGCACACAGTTCAACAACCCGAACAACGAAACAGACTTCACCACCGTGTTCGTGAACTACGACGTACAGACGCTCGGTTGGACTACTGACATGGTGTTGCAGCCGGCTAAAGGCTTCACCTTCCACGCCCTTTTCACCCTGCAAGATCCGCGTTACAAGAACTACGAAATCAATCCGAAGTTCAACGACGGAACGTCGCAGCACGTCAGCTTCAGCGACAAGAAGACGACCGGTATCAGCGACATGATCATCGAGCTGAACCCGAGCTATACGTACGACAAGTTCAACATCTGGCTGAGTGCACGCTACTCCAGCGCGTACTACATCAATAAGCTGAACACCTTCAAGTTCAACGGCCTTTGGACCACCTTCGCAGGCGTAAGCTATGCGCTGAACAAGAACGTAGACTTCTCCGTCAACTTCGTCAACCTGCTTAACGTAAGTGGTGCCAGCGGTGGCGTATCGACCTCTGACCTGAAGCCGAAGAACATCGAAAACTACTTGGCTGTCGGCGGATATATCCGTCCGTTCACCGTATCATTCGGAGCGAAAGTCAAATTCTAATGATGCCTCCCCTTAGCTTGAATATTAAGGCAAGCGGGAGAGCCGATTAACCCAAAGGAAAGAATGGCCGGTGCAGGGCTGCGAGATCGGCAGACTTGCACCGGCTTTTATTTTATAACACAATCAATCATCAAATCATGAGATTCAAAACGTATTTCACATTGGCACTCACCATGACCCTATCCGCAGCCATCCCTCAGACGGGAGCGGCACAGAAAAAACTCTTCACGCTGGAGGATCTCAACTTCGGCGGGACGAACTACCGTAACATGACGCCTCAGAACCGCTCCATCGTATGGTGGGGTGAGGAGGCGGTGCACACCGAAGCGGACTATTGCGCCCTGATCAACAAAACGAACGGACGCGAAACGCGCCTTTTCACTCTCGATGACATCAACAAGTGGATCGGCGCGAAGGACAAAAACCATGAGGTGAAGACCCTCCGCCACGTCACTTTTCCTTACGCCAAGCAGTCGTTGGTGCTCGTCAACAATATTACGGAACGCATGCTCGTGGACTGGAAAGCGCGCAAAGTGGTTTGGCGTCAGTCAGCCGGCATTCAAGATCACACCGATTGGTCGCCAGCCTCACGTGCCACGGCTTTTGTTCGCGCCGATAACCTCTATGTGATCGACGGCGAGGGTAAGGTGCGCCAGATCACCACTGACGGCAACCGCGAGATCACTTACGGCGTTACCGCCTATCGCGAGATGTTTGGCATCTACAAAGGCACCTTCTGGAACCCCGACGGCACACGCCTCGCCTTCTACCGCATGGATCAAACCATGGTGCGCGACTATCCCCTCGTTGATGTCGACCCGGACAGCATGGCCGTGCTCGCTCCGGAGAAGTACCCGATGGCCGGGCAAACGACCCACGAAGTGACTGTCGGCGTCTATGACGTGAAGGCCGACAAGACGATCTACCTCAAGGTGGGCAGCCCCAAAGACCGCTACTTCGTGAACATCGGATGGAGCCCCGATGGACGCACGATCTACCTCAAGGAGTTCAACCGCAAGCAGAACGAGATGAGCCTCGACGCTTACGATGCCGTAACGGGCGACAAGCGTGCTACACCTGATATATAGAAAAGTTTATGTAAGTTTTATGAATTCCTTGAAGATAATGTGTTTTGT
>CALHPT010000059.1 GCA_938036405.1 uncultured Tannerella sp. | reverse complement strand
AAAATGATGTGAGTTAGAATTGATTTGGATTATGTTGCATGCAAAATGATATTAGTCAAAATGGATTTAGATCATATGGCATACAATATAATATGATTTAAAATGGATTCAGATCGTATGGCATGCAATTCTGGGCGGTTCCAATCTGTATGAATAGAGAGGTCATACCATTTGAGCAAATACGAGATGGAGTGATATAAATGTTTATGTCATACGGTATAAATCAGATTGCTTGATGGATAGATGACGTGCAATCTGAGGTGTATCAGATTCGGCTGATTTCAGAGGTTGCCGTATGCGGGGGCAAAACGCTGCGGCCGGATGCCTCGCACTGGATCATCCTTCGGAATAAATCCCAAACGGCTGCCATGTAAAGCCTATTGGATCTATTTTTGCTACGGATAGAGCGCGGTGCAGCGGTTTTTCTCCCCCCTCCCTTGCACCGATTGCTATCTCCAAATACAACCAACCCATTAATTATAGGAGGAACGAATGATGAGAAAATTGAAGACAATCATCCTGGCGCTGTTTACGGCCTGGGGAGTGTATGCCGCCGACATCACGCCCATCACGGAGGCGATAAAGAGCGGCAACACCGGAGCCCTGTCGGGATGTATGTACACCGAGGCCGACGTATCCGTGCCCGGCGTCTCGCAGCGAGCGAGCGCGGCGGAGGCAGCGGGCATCCTCGGCCGATTCTTTCAGGGTAACCCGCCGACGGGCTTCACCGTCGTCCATCAGGCCGATAAGAACGGCGGTGGATTCGTGGTTGGCAAGTTGCAGACCGCCGGCCGAGAGTATCGCGTAAATATCACCTACGTCATCAAAGACGGACGGGCGCTTATGCAAACGATTCGCATCGAGTAAATGGATCGCGAACAACTAAAGAAGAACAACCGTTGCCTCCTTCGCTATCATCGTAGCCGAGGGAGGCGACATTTTGTCAGGGCCTCTCTGCTCGTTTTCGGGTTACTCATCGGGCTGGCCGCTGACGTGTGGGCGCAAACGCTTCAGGGCGAAGTGGTCGATAGCGAAGGGCGCCCCGTCGCGTATGCCACGATCTACGTCCGCGAGACGGCCACGGGCATCGTGGTCGATGAGGCAGGCCGCTTCATCTCGCATCTCGGGCAGGGCGACTATACGGGCGAGTTCTCCGCCCTGGGTTATGAGAAGGCCGTCGTGCCCTTCACCGTCACCGGCGACGCCGCCAAGGATCGCCTCCGCGTCGAGCTGCGCGAGGTGGCTTATGCGCTGCGTGAAGTCGTCGTCCGCGCCGGCGCCGAAGATCCCGCCTATGCCATCATGCGCCGCGCCATCGCCCATGCGCCGCAACACCGCTTCATGGTGCGTAGCTACACGGCCGACGTCTATATCAAGGGGACCGTCAAGACGGGCAAGCTGCCCGGCATCGGCTCCGTGAACATCGACGGCCGCAACGTCAAGCTCAAGACCTTTTCCAATAAGACCTTCCTCCTTGAGTCTCATAACGAGGTGCGCTTCACCGCGCCACGCCGCTTCGACCAACGCGTCTTGGCGCTCTCCACCACCGTGCCCGCCGAGCTGGACGACGACGATGCCGCCGCCGGTGCCCTCACCACCAATGTCTACGATCCGGAGATCATGGGTTGCGTTTCGCCCTTGGCGCCCGGAGCATTCAGCTACTACCGCTTTCGTTTAGACGGCATCACGCACGAAAATGGGCACGTGATTAACAAGATCTACGTTACGCCTCGGCGAAACGACAGCCGCTTGGTGGATGGCTGGATCTACATCTTGGATCACTCCTGGAGCCTGCAGCAGGTCGACCTCAACATCCGCCGCCCGGGCGTCACCGTCAGCAATCGCATCGCCTTTCACGAGGTTCGGAAAGACGTTTGGCTGCCCACCGCTTACGACATTCAAATGCACTTCAGCGTGATGGGCATCAAGGTCGACGGACGCTATTACTCGTCCGTTCGTTACCGCGATGTGGTGGCCAACACCGCCCCGACGACGGTCTACATCCCGCCCCTGCTCACGACTCCGGCCGCAAAGCCCTCGCAGACCAAGCGACAGGCCAAGGCGCGCCGCAAGCTGGAGGAACTGTTGGCCAAAGAGGAGCTGACGACGCGCGATGCGTATCGCATGGCGCACCTCATGCAACAGGCGTCGGAGGACGAACAGGGAGGGCAGCGTCTGGTGCGCGACTCGATGGTGCACATCACGCGCGACTCGCTGGCCTTGCTCCGCGACTCAGCCTACTGGAGCGCCATCCGCACGCAACCGCTCCAGCCTGACGAAGCGGTGAGCTATCAGCGCCGCGACAGTTTCCGTGCCGTCGTGTGTTCGGAGCAGGCGCGCGATTCGGTCCGTCGACGCTCCTGGGTGTGGTGGCTTGGGACGGGTTTGGTGGGCGAGACGGTGCGCTTCAGTCCGAGCGTCTCCTTCGGTTACGAGGGACTGCGCGGGGCCGTGCCGGAGTACAACTTCGTGGACGGTTTTTGGATCGGGCAACGGCTGATGTTCTCCTATCGTCGCCCCGGCAGTAGACGCTCACTGCAGATCACGCCTGCGGCCTACTACGCCACTGCACGCCGTGCCTTCATCGGCCAACTCGACGCCACCTTCCGCTATGCGCCCCTGCGCCACGGCGAGCTGACCCTCACGGCCTCCGATGCGACGGCGGATTATGCCGGTGAGTATGCCACGGCACGCCTGATCAATGCCCTCTCCTCGCTACTCTTTGCCGAGAATGCCTCCCGGCTCTATCGTCGCCAAGCGGTCGGACTCACGCACCGCATCGATGTGGCCAACGGGCTACGTCTTTCGACCGGGCTGCACGTCGAGCGACGATCCGCGCTCGCGAATGCCACGTCGTACAGTGTCTTCGGCGGCCGACCTGCGGAGAATATCCCCGACGGATTCACCCTTCTCGTCATGCCCACCCATACGGCCTGGATCGCCGACATGCGCGTGACGTACACGCCGCAGCGTTCAGCGACAACGCCGTGGCCTACGTTCATGCTGCGCTATCGCGGTGGATTGCCCCTCGGCGGCGAAGACGCGGTCGACTTCACCATGCTCTCGGCCTCTGTCGTGCAGACGGTGCGCATCGGTCTCTTCGGGCGCTTCTTCTACGGCGTAGAGGGCGGCTTCTTTCCCGCAGCGCGACGAGTCTACCTGCCCGACCGTCGTCACTTCGCCGCCGCGCCGCTGCACGTCTCCGACCGCCCGATGTCGGCCACCTTCCAGTTGCTCAATCCCTACGCGCAGTCGGCCGACGATCGCTGGTTGCAGGCGCACTTGACCTATTCGTCCGACTACCTCCTGCTGAAGCAGCTCCCCGTCCTACAGTCTGCCCTCTTCAACGAGGCGTTGCATGTGCACGCACTCCTTCGGCCCCGCTTCAACCACATCGAAGCCGGCTATTCCCTCGGCCTCGACGACGTGGGGCGCCTCGGCGTCTTCGTCGGCTGGGAGAATGGCCGCTATCGATCCGTCGGCTTCTCCGTCAGCTTGCCGCTGCTCAATCAGAGGCATTAAGGCGTCAGGAACGCCAATCAAATTAGCCGGGTACATGATGGATCTCTCCATACATGTACCCGGCTAACTTTCTTGGCCTCGCTTGAGGCCTTGACTTTCTTTTCGCCTCCTTTTCCCCGTGTCAAGAGAAGAGGAGGCGGTTACTCATCCACCCGCGCCACCTTTCCTTCCTTCAATAGATACCGCGCGCCACTCTCCGGACACGTCGCGCGCCCGTCGGCATCGAAGCGGAGGCGATGACCGTATTCGCTCACCCAACCGATATGCCGCGCCGGGTTACCCACCACGAGGGCATACGGCGGGACATCCCGCGTCACTACCGCGCCCGCGCCGATCAGTGCGTAGGCACCGATCGTATGTCCGCAAACGATCGTGGCGTTGGCCCCGATCGAGGCGCCCCGTTCGACACGCGTCGGACGGAATTCATCCTTGCGCGGTACGGCACTGCGCGGATTGATCACGTTCGTAAACACGCAGCTAGGCCCGAGGAAGACGTCGTCCTCGCAGGTCACGCCCGTGTAGACCGAGACGTTGTTTTGCACCTTCACGCCATCGCCCAGCACGACGCCCGGCGAGATGACGACGTTTTGCCCAATCGAGCAACGTTCGCCAACGACGCACCCCGACATGAGGTGCGAAAAATGCCACACCACGGTGCCGCGCCCAATGCGGCATCCGGCATCGATCACGGCTGTCTCGTGAGCCTGAAATTCTTTATCCATAATTGAGAAGCTAAGAGTGTAAGAGGTAAAATGAGATCCAGAAAAAGGCTTTATGCGCTACGGGTGGCCGCCCGCCAACCGATAACCCGCGGCGACGGCCACGAGGCCCGCCACCACGCTGCCGCCGACATAGAGCGCAAAGGCCGGCAACCGGCCTTCCTGCCAAAGCGTCAGGCCATCGCGCGAAAAGGTGGAAAACGTGGTGAAGCCACCGCACACACCGATCGTCAGGAAGCGTTGCGTCGCCAGCGAGACGTTCGGATGGCGTGCGAAGAGTCCCGCCAGTAGCCCGATCAGCAGGCAGCCGAGCAGGTTGACCGCAAGCGTGCCCCACAAAGAGGCCAAGCCCCAATGACGCGCGCCCAGGCCCACCAAGTGGCGCGCCATGCCGCCCAGACAGCTGCCGAGCCCGATCAGAAGCAGATCTTTCATCCGTGCAGGTCGTTCGGGGGCTATTTGTAGAGCGCGAAAATCGTCGGCCGGTGACTCAGGTCCGGGGCCTTGTGCGCCCATTCCTTCACCGGCCGCGTGCGGATAAACTCATCGGCGCACGTCACGTTTGCGGCCACGCAGAGCCGCGTCGAGGGGCGGCAGGTGCGGACCAGCTCCTCCAGCAGTCGCTCGTTGCGGTAGGGCGTTTCGATGAAGAGCTGCGTCTCATCCTCGGCATAGATGCGGGCTTCAAGCTCCTTGATGCGGCGCGTGCGTCGGTCGGCCTCGATGGGCAGGTAGCCGTGGAAGGCGAATCGCTGGCCGTTGAACCCGGAGGCCATGACGGCTAACAAGATCGACGACGGTCCGACGAGGGGCACGACCCGCAGCCCCTTGCGCTGCGCCACGGCCACCACGTCCGCCCCCAGATC
>CALHPT010000058.1 GCA_938036405.1 uncultured Tannerella sp. | reverse complement strand
GGGGCGGAGCCCCCATAACTACCCGCGGCTGGAAGGCCGCGTTGCAGCGTAGAGCGTGCACACGCCGCCGGTGAACGTCCGCACACGGACGTCAGTGAAGCCTTGCCGACGGAGCAGCGCGGCCATCTCTTCGCCTTGCGGCATCTTACGGATGGAGGCGGGCAGGTAGCGATAGGCTTCCTTTTCGAGTCCGAACCATCCGCCGACTAAGGGCATGAAGACGGTGGAGTAAATGCCGTACAGCTGCTTCATGGGGAAGCGACGCGGGGCCGACAGCTCCACGATGCGCAGTCCGCCGCCGGGGCGCAGCACGCGATACATCTCGCCCAGGCCACGCTCCAGATCGGCATAGTTGCGCACGCCGAAGGCTACCGTCACGGCGTCGAACGATTCGTCGGCATAGGTCAGGGTCATGCAGTCCTGCTGCTCAAAGGCGATGCGGTCCGATAGTCCTGCCTCGGCGGCCTTACGCCGACCGACGGCCATCATTTCTTCAGACAGGTCGGCCGCTACGACGCTGACCGACGGCGAGAGACGCCGACAGAGCAGCAGCGCCATGTCGCCCGTGCCCGCCGCGATGTCGAGCACCCGGCGCGGGGCGATGGCCCGCAGCGAATCGACCGTCTTACGGCGCCAGCCGCGGTCGAAGCCGAGCGATAGCATGCCGTTGAGCAGGTCGTAGCGCCCGGCTATGCGGTTGAACATACGCCTGACCTGCGTCCCCTTGTCTTCGCCGCCCTCCGCATAGGGCACGACGCGCTCCACTTCGACCGACATAGTGCACCCTCCTCCGGTTAGGCTTGCTGCTGTAAGTAATCCTTCACGTTGCGCTCGATGCGTGCAATGAGGTCGCCGCCTTCGTGGCGCACGAACCGCTCGCCCGTGATGTGTTCGTACAGCTCGATGTAACGATCCGAAATGCCGGCTACGATCTCGGGCGTCATCTCTGGCACGCGCTGTCCGGGCTTGCCTTGGAAACCGTTTTCCATGAGCCATTCGCGGACGAACTCCTTCGAGAGTTGGCGTTGCGGCTCGCCCTTGGCGTAGCGCTCTTCGTAGCCATCGGCGTAGAAGTAACGCGAGGAGTCGGGGGTGTGGATCTCGTCGATGAGGTAGATGGTGCCGTTGCGCGATCCGAACTCATACTTCGTGTCCACGAGGATCAGTCCGCGTTCGGCAGCGATGCGTGTGCCGCGCTCAAAGAGGGCCAGGGCGTAACGCTCGACCACCTCGTAGTCTTCGGCTGACATGAGTCCGCGGGCGATGATCTCGGCTTTGGAGATGTCCTCGTCGTGCGTACCGATCTCGGCCTTGGTGGTGGGGGTGACGATGGGGCGCTCGAAGCGCTGGTTCTCGCGCATGCCTTCGGGGATGGGCACGCCGCAGATCTCGCGCACGCCGCTCTTATAGGCGCGCCAAGCACTGCCGCAGAGGTAGCCGCGGACGATCATCTCTACGGGGTAGCTCTTGCAGCAGACGCCGATGGTGACCATGGGGTCGGGGGCGGCCTGCTTCCAGTTGGGGCAGATGTCGGTCGTAGCGTCGAGGAACTTGGAGGCGATCTGGTTCAGCACTTGCCCCTTGTAGGGAATGCCTTCGGGCAGGATGACGTCGAAGGCCGAGATGCGGTCGGTAGCGACCATGACGAGCGTGCGGCCATCGATGTCGTACACGTCACGGACTTTGCCATGGTAGACGCTCACTTGGCCGGGGAATTGGTAATCGGTGTGGGTTAATGCTTTCATTTCAATGAGGGGTTATGGGTGATCTGAAAAACTAAAATCGAAAAACTAAAAATGGGGGAAACAGCGCTATTCGCTCGCTGCTTTTTCTTTTTCGTACGCCTCGACGATGCGTTGCACGAGCCGGTGGCGGACGATGTCTTTACGGTCGAACTCGACGTGCCCGATGCCTGGCACACGGCGCAGGACGTGCATGGCATGGATGAGTCCGGAGGTGGCTTGCGGGGGCAGATCGATCTGTGTCACGTCGCCCGTGACGATCATCTTGGCATTGACGCCGAGGCGGGTGAGGAACATTTTGATCTGATGCTTGGTGGTGTTTTGCGCCTCGTCGAGGATGATGACGGCGTCGCTCAGCGTGCGGCCGCGCATGAAGGCCAGCGGG
>CALHPT010000057.1 GCA_938036405.1 uncultured Tannerella sp. | reverse complement strand
CACTTTTCAAAAAGCAGTGCTGGAATCTGCACTTCTGGTGTCACTTGAAAAAAAGTAGCTCCGGAAGTTCAGCTTCCGGCGTCACTTGAAAAAAAGTAGTGCTGGAATCTCAGCTTCCAGTGCTTCTTGAAAAAAAGTAGTGCTGGAATCTCAGCTTCCGGCGTCACTTGAAAAAAAGTAGTGCTGGAAGCTGCACTTCCGGCGTCACTTTTCAAAAAGCAGTGCTGGAAGCTCAGCTTTCAGGCCCCTCCGCCCGCCTTGGACTGCGTAAACCGCGGACTTACCTTTGCCCCCGTCAAAAAAGGAGCGGCTGGTGCTTGTTGAACGGCTACTTCTCCCTCCTTTTGACTACTCCTAACTACATTATATGACCTCTATAAAGATGATCGAACAACAACTCTCGGCGGCCGTACGGGCTGCCATCGAGGCGCTCTACAACCACACCGTGGCGCCCGAACAAACCGCGCTGCAAAAGACGAAGAAGGAGTTTGAGGGCCACCTCACCCTCGTCGTCTTCCCCTTCCTGCGCATATCCCGGAAGTCGCCCGAAGAGACGGCCCGCGAGATCGGCCAATACCTCCGCGAGCACGAGCCCGCCGTGGCCGACTTCAACGTGATCAAAGGCTTCCTCAACCTCACCATCGCCGGCAGCCGCTGGGTGGAGGCACTCGGCGCGATCCATGCCGACGACGCCTTCGGCACACGCCCCATCACGGCGGAGTCGCCGCTCGTCATGGTCGAATACTCGTCGCCGAACACCAACAAGCCCCTCCACCTCGGCCACGTGCGCAACAATCTGCTCGGATATAGCCTCTCTCGCATCCTCGAGGCCAACGGCAACCGGGTGGTCAAGACGAACATCGTCAACGATCGCGGCATCCACATCTGCAAGTCCATGCTCGCGTGGAAGAAGTGGGGCGAGGGCGCCACGCCGGAGTCGACCGGCAAGAAGGGCGACCACCTCGTGGGCGACTTCTACGTGCTCTTCGACAAGCATTACCGCGAGGAGCTGCGCACGCTCGAGGCCACCGGGCTGACCCGCGAGGAGGCCGAAGCCCAGTCAACACTCATGGCCGAGGCGCGCGAGATGCTGCGCCGTTGGGAGGCCGGAGACGAGGAGGTGCGCGCCCTTTGGGCCACGATGAACAGCTGGGTTTACGCCGGCTTTGACGAGACATATCGCCGGCTTGGCGTCAGCTTCGACAAGATCTATTACGAGTCACAGACCTACCTCGAGGGACGCGACAAAGTGCTCGAGGGCCTCTCGCGCGGACTCTTCTACCGTCGCCCCGACGGCTCCGTCTGGGCCGACCTCACTGCCGACGGCCTCGACGAGAAGCTCCTCCTGCGCGCCGATGGCACGTCGGTCTACATGACCCAAGACATCGGCACCGCCAAGCTCCGTTACGACGATTACCCGATCGACCGCATGATCTACGTCGTCGGCAACGAGCAGAACTACCATTTCCAAGTCCTCTCCCTGCTGCTCGACAAGCTCGGGTTCGCCTTCGGTCGCGGCCTGATCCACTTCTCCTACGGCATGGTGGAGCTGCCCGAGGGCAAGATGAAGAGCCGCGAGGGCACCGTCGTCGACGCGGATGACCTGATGGACGAGATGATCGCCACAGCGCGCGACATCTCCAACGAGCTGGGCAAGCTCGACGGCCTCAGCCGCGAAGAGGCGGACGACATCATCCGCATCATCGGCCTCGGCTCGTTGAAATACTTCATTCTGAAAGTCGACCCGCGGAAGAACATGACCTTCAACCCCAAGGAGTCGATCGACTTCAACGGCAACACGGGCTCGTTCATTCAGTACACCTACGCGCGCATCCGCTCCGTCTTGCGTAAGGCCGCCGAGCAAGGGCTCACTGTCCCCGCCACGCTGCCCGCGGATACGCCGATCAACGCCAAGGAGCAAGCCTTGGTGCAGTCGCTGGCCGACTTTACCGACGTCGTGCGTGAGGCGGGCGAGACGTACAGCCCGGCCTGCATCGCCAATTACACGTATGATCTGGTGCGGGAGTTCAATCAGTTCTATCACGATTACTCGATCCTCGGCGAGGCCGACGAACGCGTGCGTGCCTTGCGCCTGACGCTGTCGGCCGAGACGGCGAAGGTGATCCTCACCGCCATGTCGCTTCTCGGAATCGAAATGCCAGAGCGGATGTGAGCCCATGAAGCTCATCACCATCCTCGGGGCACGTCCCCAGTTCATCAAGGCTGCGACCGTCAGCCGTGCCATCGTCGAGCATAACCGCCGCGCCACCTCCGACCGCATCGAAGAGCGCATCCTGCACACCGGCCAGCACTACGACGCGAACATGAGCGACGTCTTCTTTCATGCGCTTGAGATCCCACAACCCGCATGGAACCTGCACTGCGGCGGTATCGGCAGTCACGCTGAGGCCACGGCACGCATGATGACGGGCATCGAGCGCGTGCTCCTCGACGAGCGCCCCGACCGTGTCCTTGTCTATGGCGACACTGATTCCACGCTCGCCGGCGCACTGACGGCCGCTAAGCTGCATATCCCC
The DNA here is from genome assembly GCA_938036405.1 of uncultured Tannerella sp. GTDB lineage: Bacteria > Bacteroidota > Bacteroidia > Bacteroidales > Tannerellaceae > Tannerella. The sequence goes on along the minus strand of CALHPT010000057.1, from coordinate 14,864 downwards.
GTGGCACACGTCGAGGCCGGTCTGCGCAGCTTCAACCGACGCATGGCGGAGGAGATCAATCGCGTGCTCACGGACCACCTGGCCGACCGCCTCTTCTGCCCCACGCGTGCCGCCGTCGAGCATCTCCGCCGTGAGGGCGTCACCGAAGGCGTCATGCACACGGGCGACGTGATGTATGACGCTGCCCTCATCTTCGGGAGCCTCGCCGCTCGTCGCTCGACCGTCATCGAATCGCTCGGCCTCACGCCAAAAGCGTTCTATCTCACCACCGTCCACCGCGCCGAGAATACGGACGACGTCACGCGCCTCACGGCCATCGTTCGTGCCCTCATCGAGGCGTCCACGCCCACGTGCCCCGTTGTTTGGCCGTTGCATCCCCGCACACGGTCACGCCTCGAGGCCTACGGGTTACTCGCCCCACTGAGCGACGCGGTACGCCTGACGGAGCCGGTCGATTACTGGGACATGGTGCGGTTGGAACAGTCCGCCGCCGCTATCCTCACCGACTCGGGCGGGATACAGAAAGAAGCCTACTTCCACCGCACGCCCTGCGTCACGTTGCGCGACGACACCGAGTGGTTAGAGACGATCGAGGCCGGTTGGAACATCCTCACCGGCAGCGACACCGACCGCATCCTCCACGCCCTACGCAATCCGTCGCCCACACGCCACGAGATAGCCGACTTTGGCGACGGCCATGCCGCAGAGAAGATCGTGAGAGCGTTGTTTTAGAGGGTAGAGGGTAGAGGGTAGATCCGGGTACCTGCCAGTAAATCATAGAGGGTAGAGCCGGGTACATCATTTATCTCTCTCCTGCATTCCTCTCTCCACTCCTCTACCCTCTATCCTCTACCCTCTATCCTCTATCCTCTATCCTCTATCCTCTACAAATGAAATCCGTACTCATTCTCTGCGACCTCTTCCCCCCCGCCTTCGGGCCACGCATGGGCTACCTCTGCAAGTACCTCACGGATGAGGGATGGACGCCTGTCGTGGTGACCGAGCAGGTGCCGGGCGACACGTTCGACTTCCTGTGCGAAGGGGTAGACGTGACCTATGTCCCTGCGTCACGCATGGCCAGCCTGAGCGACGTCTTCTTCGGCCGTAAGACGGCCCGACTGGAGCGTGCTGCGGAGCGAAAGCTGGCGGAGCGGCCGTGCGACGTCGTGCTGTGCAGCACCTATCGCGAGTTCCCCTTAGATGCTGCCCGACGCATCGCGCGCCGTCATCGCCTGCCGCTCGTCGTCGACCTGCGCGACATCATCGAGCAGTATGCGGGCGACGAATACTTGTCGCACCCGCTGCCCCGACTCTTCGGCATGGAGCGGATCGTCGCCCGACTCTTCCGCGCGCGCAGCCTCGCTATCCGCAACCGCGCGCTGGAGGAGGCGAAGGCCGTGACGACCATCTCGCCGTGGCATGTGGAGGTGCTCCGCCAACGCAACCCGCACGTGCACCTCATCTATAATGGCTACGACCCCGAACTCTTCGCCCCGCGCACCGTCCGCACGCCGCAGTTCCGCGTCACGTATACCGGCCGACTGCTGAGCACGGCCATGCGTAACCCCGAGCTACTGCTGCGGGCCGTCGCCCGACTTGCGGCCGAGGGTGAGATCACGCCTGAGACGTTCCGCATCCGCTGGTTTACCGACGCAGCCTCGCGGCGCATCATCGAAGAGGAGGCCACGCGCTACGCTTGCACGCCCTTCATGGACTACCCCGGCATGGTGCCTGCCACGGCTGTGCCCGATGTGCTCAACGAGAGCTCCGTATTGCTGCTGCTCACCAACCGCGCCGCGCCCGACGGTCCGCAGGGCATTATGACGACGAAGTTCTTTGAGGCGTTGGCCGTAGAGAAACCCATCCTCTGCGTTCGTGGCGACGAGGGTTGCTTAGAACGGACCATCGCCGAGACGCGCTCTGGGCTGTCGGCCCACAACGAGGAGGAGGTGCACCGCTTCCTGCTCCACCATTACTGCCGCTGGCAGACGGCCGGCTTTACCACGGCCGATCCCGACCGGGAGGCCGTCCGCCGCTTCTCCCGCCGCGCACAAGCCGGACAGTTCGCACAGCTGTTTGAATCGTTATGAAGACCCTACACGTCATCGCCCTCAACATCCCGTACCCCCCGAATTACGGCGGCGTCATCGATATCTATTATAAGCTCCTGGCGCTCCACCGGCTCGGCGTGCGCCTCATCTTGCACTGCTACGAATACGAGCGCCCGCGCGCCCCGGAGCTGGAGCGCATCTGCGCCGAGGTGCACTATTACCCGCGTCGCACGGGGCTGCTTGCGAACCTCACGCTGGAGCCTTACAACGTGGCCGGACGCCGCAACGAACGACTCGTGCAACGCCTCTTACTGGACGATGCGCCGATCCTCTTCGAGGGCCTGCACACGTGTTTTTGCATCGACGACCCACGCCTTGCGGGGCGCGTCAAAGTGTTTCGCTCGTGCAACATTGAGCACGATTATTACCGGGCCATCGGCCAGGCTGAGCGCCATCCGCTCCGCCGACTCTTCTACCGTCTTGAGGCCTGGCGCTTCCGCCGCTACCTGCCCCACGCCGCCGCGGCTGACCTCGTCGCGGCCGTCTCTACCACCGACACCGACGCCCTGCGCTGCCTGTTGCCCGCCTCGCGCGTCGCCTTCATCCCCTGCTTCCACGCCCACGACAGCGTCAGCACCGTGCCCGGCCACTCGGACTTTATCCTTTATCACGCCAAGCTCTCGGTGAAGGAGAACGAGCAGGCCGCGCTGTACCTGATCCGCCACGTCTTCCCCCGCCTCACCCCCGCGCGCTGCATCATCGCGGGCATGAACCCCACGCCGACGCTCCTCCGTGAGGCGGCGTGCCACGCGCATATCTCGGTCGAGGCCAACCCTACGGCCGCGCGCATGGACGGCCTGATCCGTGAGGCGCAGATCCACCTCCTTGTCACGTTTCAGGGCACGGGCCTGAAGCTGAAGTTGCTCAACAGCCTCTTTGCCGGCCGACACGTGGTGGTCAACCCGACCATGCTGGCGGGAAGTGGGTTGGACAGCCTCTGCCACATCGGCGCGACGCCCGACGAGCTGGTCGATACGTGTCGCCGCCTGATGGACGTGCCTTTTCGCGACGCCGAACTCGATGCGCGTCGCCGACTGCTCCTCCCCGCCTTTTCCAACGAGGCGCAGGCGCGGCGGCTGTTGGAGATGATCGAGGGGACGCGCGTTGCATAGATGGGCTTGGATCAACACCGGGTCTTAGGAGCATTGTTTGGCGTGCAATCCTTCCGCACCGAGTCTTAGGGGTATTGTTTGGCGTGCAATCCTTCCGCACCGGGTCTTAGGGGCATTGTTTGGCGTGTAATCCTTCCGCACCGGGTTTTAGAGGAAATGCAAGGCATGCAATGGCCCAAAAACAAAGAGCGGGGGCCGGGATCGTATCCCGCACCCCCGCTACATACAAGCGTGTGTAATGAAGACTCTCCGCGACGCGGCAAAGCCCCCACGGTTCTATTTGAGTTCAGACAGCGCTTTGGCAATGCGGCGCATGGCCTCGGTGATGGCCTCGTCGGAGGCGGCGTAGGAGAGGCGGATGCAGTCCGGAGCGCCGAAGGCATCACCGCCGACGGTGGCCACGTGGGCCGTCTCCAGGAGGTACATGGCCAGGTCGGCCGAGTCGTAGATCTTGCGATCGCCGGCGCTGCGGCCGAAGTAACGGCTGACGTCGGGGAAGATGTAGAAGGCGCCGTCGGGCACAGCCAGACGCACGTCGGGGATCCCGCGGCAGAGGCGGCAGATCAGGTCGCGCCGACGCATGAAGGCCACACGCATCTCCTCGACGCACGACTGGTCGCCGGCGAAGGCTTCGTAGGCGGCTTTCTGTGCAATGCTGCTGGCGCCCGAGGTGTACTGGCCTTGCAGCTTGCTGGCGGCCCGGGCCAGCCACAGCGGGGCGGCCAGGAAGCCGATGCGCCAGCCGGTCATGGCGTAGGCTTTCGATACACCGTTGATGACGGCCACGCGGTCGCGCAGCTCGGGGAAGGCGGCGATGCTGGCGTGGCGGCCGACGTAGTTGATGTGCTCGTAGATCTCGTCGGAGATGACGACTACCTGCGGGTGGCGCGCCAGGACGTCGGCCAGGGCCTGCAGCTCGTCGTGGCTGTAGACGCTGCCCGTGGGGTTCGACGGCGAGCAGAGGATGAGCGCCTTCGTCTTGGGCGTGATGGCGGACTCGAGCTGCTGGGGCGTGATCTTGAAGTTCTGATCAATACCGGCGGGCAGGATCACGTTCGTACCCTCGGCCAGCTTGACCATCTCCACGTAGCTCACCCAGTAGGGGGCGGGCACGATGACTTCGTCGCCCGGATCCACGAGGCAGAGCAGGGTGTTGCAGATGGACTGCTTGGCGCCATTGGAGACGATGATCTGATCGACGGTGTAGTCGAGGCCGTTCTCCCGCTTGAGTTTGGCGACGATGGCCTTCCGCAGGTCTAAGAAGCCCGGTACGGGGCTGTAGAACGAGAAGTTGTTGTCGATGGCCTTCTTCGCCGCGGCCTTGATGGGGTCGGGGGTGAAGAAATCGGGCTCGCCGACGCTCAGGTTGATGACGTCGACGCCTTGTGCCTTCAGCTCATTGCTTTTCTGCGACATGGCCAGTGTGGCAGACGACGAGAGACTCGTCAGGCGAACAGAAAGATGTTCCATTGTTGATTCTATTTATGGTTGGTTGTTATTCTACGTTCGTCAGCGTGTGCCCCATGCGTTCCTTCTTGGTGCGCATGTAGAAGGCGTTGTATTCGTTGGGGGCGACTTCGATGGGCACGTTCTCGACCACCTCCAGCCCGTAGGCTTCGAGTCCGACGCGCTTGACGGGGTTGTTGGTGATGAGGCGCATTTTGGTGACGCCGATGCGGCTGAGGATCTGTGCGCCCACGCCGTAGTCTCGCTCGTCAGCCTTATGGCAGAGGTGCAGGTTCGCCTCGACGGTGTCCATGCCTTCGTCTTGCAGCTTGTAGGCGTGGATCTTGTCCATCAGCCCGATGCCGCGGCCCTCTTGGTTGAGGTAGATCACCACGCCGCGCCCTTCTTTTTCGATCATGCGCATAGCCATGTGGAGCTGCTCGCCGCAGTCGCAGCGCAGGGAGCCGAAGATGTCGCCCGTCATGCAGGAGGAGTGTACGCGCACCAGCACGGGCTCGTCCGGGCGTTCGTCCAAGTTGCCCTTGATCAGCGCCGCATGCTCCAGCCCATTGCTCTTCTGGCGGAAGGGGATGATGCGGAAGGGACCGTATTCGGTGGGCAGCTTCGCCTCGACGCCCTCCTCCACGAGCGACTCGGTGCGGAGGCGGTAGGCGATCAGGTCGCGGATGGTGATGATCTTGATGTTGAAACGTTCGGCCACCTCCATCAGCTGTGGCATACGCGCCATCGTACCGTCCTCGTTGAGGATCTCGATCAGTGCGCCGGCGGGATAGAGTCCGGCCAGGCGCGCCATGTCGACGGTGGCTTCGGTGTGTCCGGCGCGACGCAGCACACCACGTGTGCGGGCACGCAACGGGTTGATGTGTCCCGGCCGACCCAGATCGGTGGGTTTCGTCGCCGGATCGGCCAGTGCGCGGATGGTCTGTGCGCGGTCGTGAATGGAGACGCCCGTAGTGCAGCCCATGCCGAGCCGGTCGACGGTGACGGTGAAGGGCGTTTCTAAGGTGGAGGTGTTATGGGCCACTTGCATGCCCAGGCCCAGCTCCTCGCAACGCTCCTCCGTGATGGGGGCGCAGAGCACGCCGCGACCGTTCTTGAGCATGAAGTTGACTTTCTCAGGGGTGATCTTTTCGGCGGCTATGATGAAGTCGCCTTCGTTCTCGCGGTCTTCGTCGTCGACAACAATGAGGAACTTGCCTTCGCGGAAGTCTTCGATCGCTTCTTTGATTGTATTCAATCGGTTCATTTTATATGAGGGTGTATTTACGAGTTATCGTTAGGGATGAGCGTCTGCATTTCACCCGAGACGCGGAGGGTGGTACGCAGGTCGCTGAGTAGCAGCTTGCGTCGGATCATAGAGAGCAGATAGATGGGCAGGGAGACGGGGAAGATCCACGCCATGATGCGCCCTGCGCGTGGGCTCATGCGGAAATCGACGAGGTCGTATCCGCTCAGTATGGGGTAGTCCATGAGCTTGTTGAGCACCAAGTGACGGTCGGAGTTGCGGCCCTCCTCGACGACGTCCTCCAGCTGTCGGGCGATGCGCTCGGCCTCTGGATCGCGGCCGCCCTGACGCCAGAAGCGGAAGTAGGGCAGCCAGCGTCGGGAGCTCTGGAGGTAGGCCTTGATGTCGGTGTCTAATGCGGTGATGCGGCGACTCCATGTGGCGTAGTCGAGGGCGTACATGATGACTTCCTTCTTCTCCACCTTTCGTGTGGGGCGTTTGCCGATGATTCGTTTGAGGGCCTCGGTGTAGGTGTCGGCGTTGAGGATGGCCGAGTCGTTCGACGCTTTATAGGTCAAGAAGATGCCGAGGGGCAGTAGTACGGCGGAGCTGAGCCACATGCCCTGCCAGGGTTGCCACATGCCGTTGCTGGCCATCTTGAACCCGATGTTGTCAATAACGTAATAGAAGATGAAGAGGAAGACAGAGATGACGACGGGCATGCCCAGGCCGCCCTTGCGGATGATGGCGCCAAGGGGGGCGCCGATGAAGAAGAAGATGAGGCAGGCGAAGGAGAGGGTGAACTTCTTGTGCATCTCCGTGTGGTGGCGGCGCATCTCTTTGGAGTCGCTGGCTAGGATCTCGGCTTGAAACTCGTTGTCGGCCTTGAGGATCTCGAGGGTGTTGCGGGCGCTCTGCACGTAGGAGAGGCGACGCTCGGATGAAAGCTCGGCCAGCAGACTGTCGAAGGTGGCGGGCGAGGGTTGCGGCGCGGGGGCGAGGGCTGCGGCGGTGTCGGTCGGGTAGAGGTCGCGGCGGTACGAGCGGGCGTAGACCTCGCGGGCGTTGGACTCCTTGACGCTGTCGAGGCGTACGGTCATGGAGTCGATGGAGGCGCGGAGGCTGGCGAGGTTCTTACCCACGTAGCGGTCTTGCATGGCGGACTCGTCGGCGCGGTGGAATTCGGAGTCGAAGCGGATGAGGATCTCGCGTGACTTGAACGATTCTTTCTGATAAGGCACGGCACCGCCTTCGGTGGCTTCGCCCTGATCGCGGAGGTTCTTGAACATGCGTCCGTCGAAGAGGTAGAGGACGAGGAATTGCTTATCGGTGGAGACTTTCAGCCGTCCGGAGTCGGCCACGATGACTTGCGCGTTGTTGAATCCGTCGGAGTAGTCGTAGATCATCAGGTGGTGCAGCAGGCCGTCGTGGTCTTTCTTCTTGACGTACACGTTGAAGCCTGAGATCTGGCTGTAGAAGGTGCTTTCGGGGATCTCGAGCTCGGGCGACTTGTCGCGCACGGAGCTGAGCAGGGTGTACATCTTGACCTGCGAGAGGGGGATGATGTTGTTCTGAAAAAAGAACGCCCCGACGGCCACGAAGGCGAGCAGGACGATGAAGGGCTGCATGATGCGGGGCAGGGAGATGCCGGCTGATTTCATGGCCAGGAGCTCGAGCTGCTCGCCGAGGTTGCCAAACGTCATCAGCGAGGCCAGCAGGATGGCCAGCGGCAGGGCCATGGGCACGAAGGAGAGGGCGGCGTAAAAAAACATCTCGGCAAGGACGCCGATACCGATGCCCTTGCCGACCATATCGTCCACGTACTTCCACAGGAACTGCATGAGTACGATGAAAAGACAAATACCGAAGGTCATGAAGAACAACGGTAGGAATGTTTTGAGTAGGAAAATATACAATCGCTTCATCCTGGGGGGTGCATCTCTTCGGAAGAGACGAGGGCAAAAGTAGTGCAAAAAGGGGGAGGGATGGGCGTTTGGCAGCCTCTGTCGGGTGTCGAAGTGTGAAATTTCTTAACAGATGGTCCGCTGACTGTTGTCAACGGCATGCAAAACGCGTTTTGAGTGCCTCTGACTGTTGTCAATGGGACATAAAACGCGTTTTAGGTCTCTCTGACTGCTGTCAACGGCATGCAAAATGCGTTTTGAGTGCCTCTGACTGCTGTCAATGGCGTGTAAAACGCGTTTTGCATACCTCTGACGGCTGACAATGGGGGCGGGTCAGAGGCTGTCGTAGTTCCAACATCGGGCGGGGGATACTTATGCTATTCCCCAATCCGGAAATACTGCATCAGTGCGCGATACTCGTCTTGTGCCGTGAGGCAGGTATCGAGCAGGTAACCGTTCATCCGTCCCCATTCCCGCAGGCCGCGATAGTAAAACGGCTTCAGGCGGTCGGTGATGATGAAGGGGACGATGGCCTGTCCGAGGCACTCCTTGAAGAGGATCAGTCGGCCGACACGCCCGTTGCCGTCTTGGAAGGGGTGGATGGACTCAAAGCGGTGGTGGAAGTCGATAAGTGACTCGAGCGTCGGGTGAGGATCGACACGGTATGCGGCCAGAAGCGACTGCATGCGATCCGCCACCTCCTCAGGAGGACAAGTCTCCATACCGCCCACCTCGTTGGGCAGTCGCTTGTAGTCGCCCACAGCGAACCATTCCCGTCGGCTGTCCGTCGTGGATTGCTTCAGCATGGCATGGAGTTCCTTGATAAGGGCCTCCGTCAGCGGCTGGTCAGCCTCGTCAATGATCCGATCGACGCAGCGGAAGTGGTTGACGGTTTCGAGGATGTCGTCCACGTTTACCGCGTCATTCGTTAGCCCGATCGTGTTCGTCTCAAAGATGCAGCGCGTCTGCTCGTGCGTCAGGCGGCTACCCTCGATACGGTTCGAGTTGTAAGTCAGATCCACTTGTGTGCGGTGATAGATGCCCCCCTTCAGTCGGGCAGCCTTCTGCTCACGGAGGGCAACGAGGAGCGGTGTGTTCGTGCGATGATTCACGCCGTGATCTCTTTGTTCCCTCCCTCCCGACCGAAGGCGTCGAGGGCTTTCTTGACCGAGCCGTGGAGGAGGAGCAGGGTGCGGGCGCGATCGTAGGGGAGGCCGAGCTCGCCCACCAGTATGCGCGCGCCACGGTCGACGAGCTTCTGGTTGCTCAGCTGCATGTTCACCATCTTGTTGCCCTTCACCCGGCCGAGGCGGATCATGACCGAGGTGGTGATCATGTTCAGGAGCATCTTCTGCGCCGTGCCGGACTTCATGCGGGAGCTGCCGGTGACGAACTCGGGGCCGAGGACGACTTCGATCGGTATCTCAGCCTCCGTGGCCACGGGCGATCCGGGATTACTCGTTATGCCGGCCGTGAGGATGCCCGCCTGACGCGCTGCACGTAGGGCTCCGACCACGTAGGGCGTCGTGCCCGAGGCTGCGATGCCGACCACGGTGTCGTCGGCCGTGATGTGACGCTCCTGTAGCTCCTGCCAACCGCGCTGAGTGTCGTCCTCGGCGTTTTCCACCGGGTTACGCAGTGCTGTGTCGCCACCGGCGATGAGTCCGATGACGAGCGTGGGCGGCATGCCAAACGTGGGCGGTATCTCCGACGCGTCGAGCACACCGAGGCGTCCGCTGGTGCCGGCGCCGAGGTAGAAGATGCGCCCGCCACGCTGCATGCGCGGGACGATCTGCTCGACCAGTTTCTCTACTTGCGGAATAGCCTCGCCGACGGCTACGGCCACCTTGCGGTCCTCGCGGTTGATGTCGTCCAGCAGTTCGCGGACGCTCTTGTTCTCTAAATTATCGTAGAGCGAATCTTGCTCCGTAATCTTCGTAAATGCTGTCATACTTAGTTCGATGAATAAAACGCCCGGAGTCCCTCCATCGGGCTTTGGGTGATGGTGCCGATACGGATGCCGAGGCCTTCGGCGGCGTCGCGGAGGAGCGGCTGATAATGGTAGGCCACGGAGCCGACGAAGTGCACGAGATGATCGGCATAGCCGTCGTATTGCATCACGTTGCGGGCGAAGAAGTCCTTGAAAGCGCCGCGGACGAGCTGCCGCATGCGTGGATCGTCGAGGTGGCGGGTGATGAAGGGCGAGAAGCTGGCCAAGAAACGGTTCGGGAAGGGCTGTCGGTAGACGCGTTCGATGATGTCGGCCGGCGTCAGGCCGTATTCGCTGAGGAAGCGCTCTTTCAGTTCCTCGCCCAGCTGGTTCTTCAGTAGCAGGCCCACGAGCAGTCGGCCGAGCACGGCACCGCTACCCTCATCGCCGAGGATGAAGCCCAGCGGCGAGACGTTGGCCGTGATCGCCTTGCCGTCGTAGAAGCAGGAGTTGGAGCCGGTGCCAAGGATGCAGGCGATGCCCGCCTCGCGGCCGCAGGTGCTGCGTGCGGCGCCGAGCATGTCGCTCCCCACCTCCACGATGCCACCTACGGAAAGGTTGTGCACCAGCACGTGTTCCATGCTGCGGATCTTCTCCGGTGTGCACCCCGCACCGAAGAATCGGACGGCAGCGTAGGGCCCTTCTGGGATGTGGGGTTGCAGCGCACTGCGCAGTTCCTCGCCCATCTCTTCGGGCGTTTGGAAGTAGGGGTTCAGGCCTTTGGTGAACACTTCGCAGACGAGCTGTCCGCGGTCAATGACGTTCCACTGCGTCTTGGTGGAACCGCTATCGGCGATAAGGATCATGTCTTTGTATACATAGAAAAATGGCCGGCAAAGGTAGCAGAGGCCCCAAGGGGCGCAAGGGTGGACGCGACTTTGCCACGAAGGCTCTCGCGAAACGTACCCTTGTATGCCCTGTAGCCGCCCATCACGACAAAAGGGCACCCCCTTGTCGGAGATGCCCTTTCCATATCGTTCGAGGCGGAGCGGCTTAGCGTCCGTCCGTGCGTAGATCATTCAATTCAAGATAACTCTCCGCCGTTCGCGTGTTCGCAGCCGGCACAGCGGGCAGGCTCACCACGAAAACGTCGCTCCACAAGTGTGCGCAGGCGATCCTTGAGCGGCTCGAGGCGGACGCGGTCGATGACGTCGGAGGTGAAAGCTACGCTCAACATCATGCGCGCTTCGGACAGGGGGATGCCACGACTCTGCATGTAGAAGAGCGCCTGCTCGTCGAGCTGGCCGGTGGTCATGCCGTGCGAGCACTTCACATCGTCAGCGTAGATCTCCAGCTGCGGCTTGCTGTACATGCGGGCATCGCGTGTCATGCAGATGTTGCGGTTGGTCTGGTAAGCCTCCGTCTTGTCGGCACCCTCGCAGACGAGGATACGGCCGGCAAAGGCACCCACGGCGTGGTCGTCGAGGACGTTCTTGAAAAGCTCGTTGCTGGTGCAGTGGGGCACACGGTGCGCGATGTGCGAGTACGTGTCCACGCGCTGCTCGCGGTCTTCGATGGCCATACCGCAGAGGGTCAGCTCGGCGTGCTCACCGTTGATGCGAGCGCGGTAGTTGTTGCGCGTCTGGCCGTTGTTGAGCGTGATGCCATTGACCAGGACGTTGCTTCCGGCTTCTTGCTCGACGAAGAGCGAAGAGAAGCGTCGCGTGCGGATGGAGCTTTCCTCGAGGTCGTAATAGTCGACTACGGCGTCGCGTCCGGCGAAGATCTCGATCACCTCCGTAGAGAGGAAGTCGGTATCGCCCATGCTGTGATCGCAGACGAGCAGCTTGGCCGAGGCGCCATCTTCTACGACGAAGAGGATGCGACGGTTGGCCATCAGGCGCTCCGTGCTGCGGAAGAGGTTAATCAGCTGCACGGGCTGCTCCAGGGTGACGCCGGCGGGTACGTAGACCACGAGGCCGTCTTGCACGAAGAGCGTGTTGAGCGCCGCGATAGGGTCGTGATCGGTGTGAGCTGCCTGTCCGTAGTAACGTGTGGCCTGCTCGGGGTGACGCTCGGCAAAGCCAGCGATGCTGCCCACGTAGACGCCCGCGGGGAGGGACGCCTCGAGTCGGCCGTCAGAGTAGAACGTGTCGTTGATCACGAAGCACGGCGTGGCGCTGAGGTTGGGCACATTGCAGCGGAACAGGTCGGCCGTGTTCACGTCCACCGGCCGGCGGTCGAGGTTCAGGCCATAGTCTGGCGCAAAGGCCTCCTGCATGTCGGTGTATTTGTAGTACTCACTTGCGACGGTCGGGAAGCCCTCGCGGCGCAGATCCTCCAAGGCTCGGTCACGCAGCGCATTCATGCACGCCGGAGCATGGCTGTGCACTGTGTCGCGGTGACTCTGGTAGAGGTCGATGTATTGTTGTTCGGAGTTCATGTTCATTAATAGTAGATGAGACTTTGTAGAGCGGTGACAGATGCAAGGCGTCCAAGACCGAAGGCGAAGGGAGTGTACATGAGTACATGACCGAGCCTGAGCGTCGCAGGCAACGCAGCAGATGCGCCGCTATCCAAAGTATCAGTTATTCTCCTCCTTGATCCAATCATATCCCTTCTTCTCCAGCTCGAGCGCCAGCTCTGGGCCGCCCGTCTTGACGATGCGTCCGTGATAAAGCACATGCACCACGTCGGGCTTGATGTAGTCCAGGAGGCGCTGATAGTGCGTGATGACAATGGTGGCGTTATCCGGTCGGCGCAGCAAGTTGACGCCTTTGGCCACGATGCGGAGGGCGTCGATGTCGAGGCCGCTGTCTGTCTCGTCGAGGATGGCGAGCGTGGGCTCGAGCATGGCCATTTGGAAGATCTCGTTGCGCTTCTTCTCGCCGCCGGAGAAGCCTTCGTTCACACTGCGGTTCATCAGGCGGTTGTCCAACTCCACGATCTCGCGTTTCTCACGCATCAACTTGAGGAAGTCAGTGGCCGAAACGGGCTCCTCGCCACGGTACTCGCGGCGGGCATTGACGGCCGCGCGCATGAAGTTTACCATGCTCACGCCGGGGATCTCCACGGGGTACTGGAAGCTGAGGAAGATGCCTTCGCAGCTGCGCTCTTCGGGAGCCAGCTCCAGGAGGTCTTTGCCTTGAAATGTGACGGAGCCTTGAGTCACCTCAAAAGCTGGGTTGCCGACTAGCACACTGCTGAGTGTGCTCTTGCCTGAGCCGTTGGGGCCCATGATGGCGTGTATCTCGCCGGCGTTCACGCGGAGGTCGATGCCTCGCAATATCTCTTTGCCGTCTATGCCGGCATGCAGGTTGTTTATCTCTAATAACATAGTAGGGGTGATAAGGGGTTGTTTATATGTATATGTAGGGTGAGGTCGTTGGGGGCTTCTTCTCTGCTCCTTCTTTTCTTCCCTTGATGGAAGAAAAGAAGCAAAAGAAGATCAAGGCCTCCGGGAAGCCGCCCAACTTAGTAGAGGATGTTGTCGAGTATCATATAGAAAATCGTCCAGGCGTCGTCCTCGCGGAAGCAGAAGGGGAAGTTGACCTTGAGGCCAACGCCGTGTCATCCCACGCTTCCCTCCAGCGAGATCTGCAACAGCTTCGTGGCCTCGACGGCGAACTCCATCGGCAGCTTGTTCATCACCTCGCGGGCGTACCCGCCGACGATCAGGCTGACGGCCTTCTCCGTGTCGATGCCGCGCTGGTTGCAGTAGAACAGTTGGTCTTCGTTCACCTTGCTCGTTGTGGCTTCGTGCTCCACGACGGCCGTCTCGTTTTGTATGTCGACGTAGGGGAACGTGTGTGCGCCGCAGGTGGAGCTGAGCAGTAGGCTGTCGCACTGGCTGTGGTTGCGGGCGCCCTCGGCGCGCGGGGTGACCTTCACGAGGCCGCGGTAGCTGTTCTGGCTGTGTCCGGCGGAGATACCCTTTGAGACGATCGTGCTGCGGGTGTTGCGGCCGAGGTGGATCATCTTCGTGCCCGTGTCGGCCTGCTGATAGTTGTTGGTCACGGCCACGGAGTAGAATTCGCCCACGGAGTTGTCGCCGGCCAGGATGCACGAGGGGTATTTCCATGTGATGGCCGATCCGGTCTCCACCTGCGTCCAGGAGATCTTGCTACTCTCACCCTTACACATGCCGCGCTTGGTGACGAAGTTGTAGATACCGCCGTTGCCGTCCTTGTCGCCCGGATACCAGTTCTGCACGGTGGAGTATTTCACCTCCGCGCGATCCATGGCGATGATCTCCACGATGGCGGCGTGCAGCTGATTCTCGTCGCGCATGGGCGCGGTGCAACCTTCGAGGTAGCTCACGTAGGCGTCGTCGTCGGCCACGATGAGGGTGCGCTCGAACTGACCCGTGTTGGCGGCGTTGATGCGGAAGTAGGTGCTCAGCTCCATCGGGCAACGCACGCCTTTGGGGATGTAGACGAACGATCCGTCGGAGAAGACGGCCGAGTTGAGCGCGGCGAAGTAGTTGTCGCGATAACCGACCACCGAGCCGAGGTATTTCTTAACCAGATCCGGGTGGTGCTTCACCGCTTCGCTGAAGGAGGAGAAGATGATGCCCTTCTCGGCCAGTACCTCCTTGAAGGTGGTCTTGACCGAGACGCTGTCCATGACCGCATCGACGGCCATGCCACTGAGGATCTTCTGCTCGTGGAGCGGGATGCCCAGCTTGTCGAACGTCTTGAGCAGCTCCGGGTCCACCTCGTCGAGGCTCTTGGGCCCGGCCTTCTGTTTCGGGGCGGCGTAGTAGATGATGTCTTGGTAGTCGATGGGCGGGATGTTGAGGTGCGCCCACTGGGGCATCTCCAGCGTCTGCCAGTGGCGGAAGGCGCGGAGGCGGAAGTCTAAGAGCCACTCCGGCTCCTCCTTTTTGCGTGAGATCAGACGGATCACGTCCTCATCGAGTCCGCGGTGCAGCAGCTCCGTATCGATGTCCGTAGTGAAGCCGTACTTGTATTCGCTGCCGGTGATCTCGTCCAGCAGCGGATCGGTATTCTTCTTTGTTTTTTCCATTTGTCTGTTTGTGTGAGGGTAATATGTAGTCGGCTGCGCCTTGCGGCGGCCGTTGATGTCTCGTTTTTGGAGGCAAGTCCATACTTT
>CALHPT010000056.1 GCA_938036405.1 uncultured Tannerella sp. | reverse complement strand
TCCGCCGGATCGCCACCTCGTCCGACGCCTCCCGGCCGCGGCCGCGCTGCCAGCGATACCAGCCGTAGGCACTGGCGAAAAGGTAGTAGACGTTGACGCCCATATCGGCGTAGAACTTATTGACGTAATAAATATAGATGTAGAAGGCAGGGATCACCACGCCCACCGGCCAAAGCCAGATGCTGGCTCGGTATTCGAGCCAGAGGTAGAGCAGCATGATCCCCGCCGCTACGATCTCGATTGCGTCGTAAAACATAACGGGCAAAGCGTAGCGTGTAGGGGGTTAGAATTTCAGTGTCAGTCGCGCCATGAAGTTGCGAGTGGCCTGGGCAAAATAACCCGACGAGGTGGACCGACGGCCGTCCTGGATGGAGCTGTACGTCCAGCCGCCCGACTCATACTCGGCGTTGAAGAGGTTGCGGACGCTGACGTCGAGGGCGATCTCCTTCATGAAGCGCGGGCGGAAGGCGTAGCCTACGCGCAGGTCACTCACGAAGTAGGGATCGATGCTGCGCTCGAGGGCGGAGGTGTTGTCGAGGTACTGCCGCCCGACGTACGACGACATCAGCGCCGCAGTGAAGCCCCGCCAACGCACGTCGAAGGTGCTGCCGAAGGTCACGTTGGGCGAGAAGGCAATATCCGTCGTGCCCAGCTCATTGACCGTCTGCGGCAGCACGTTCCAATCCTTGTCATACGTATCGACGTACTCCGTGAAACCGCGAATTTTATTGCTGCTCAGGGTCACGTGGCCACTCCAATCGAGCCACGGGGCGAGGCGTACGCCGCCGCTTAGCTCCACGCCCATGCGGTAGCTGTCCTTGATGTTCGACGTGAGCGGCTCGCCAATTTCTGAGATCTTGCCCGTGAGCACGAGCTGGTTGTCGTAATCCATATAGTAGAGGTTGGCGCCGAGGTGGAAGGCGCGGCCGGTGTATTCGTAGCCCGCCTCGTAGTCGTAGAGGGTCTCGTAGGTTGGCTGCGCCGTGGGCCCGTTCTCGGTGAAGTTCTTGCGATTCGGCTCGCGGTGTGCCACGGCGAACGAGGCATAGGCATGGTTGCCGCCGCGCTCGTAGGAGAGCCCCGCCTTGGGGTTGAAGAAGGAGAAGGTGCGGTGCACGTCGATGTCGCCCGCCTTGTCGTCCGTGCCCGTGATGCTGTAGTTGATGCCGCGGTATTGCAAATCGGCATAGGCGCTGAGGGCGTTCGACAGCCGGTAGGAGGCCTTCAGAAACGTGTTGTAATCGAGCTTCTCACCCCGGCTGCGGTAATACTCATAGTCGGGCCGCGGCATAGCCTCGACGGTCTTCATCCAGATGACGCGCCCGAAGTGATCGCCCGCGTAGTTGTTGATCGAGGCGCCCCAGACGGCCTGCAGTCGGTCGTGGGTGTAGGTCAGGCGGGCCAGCGCGCCGTAGAAGTCGTTCTGGAGCCACTTGCGCCGCACCAGATCGGTACGCTTCTGCTCCTTGCCATCGGCGCCCGTGTAGTTGGGCAGCTTGTAGGCTGCGTACTTGGCTCGGGCCTTATAATCTTCGTAGTACCCTCGGCCGTCCGTGTAGTGCAGCGTCACGTTCAGGTTGAGGCCGTCCGTGAGGCGTTGCGTAGCCAAAAGGTGGTAATGGTGCTGCCAGTAGTTGTCTGTCTGGTTGTCGTAAAACTTTTTTTCGTTGCCCTCCTTATACTCGCCGCAGCTGTTGTATCGGCGATTGGTACCGAGGCGGGCTGAGTCGACGCCGTTCCACGCCTGATAGCTCACCTCGCTGCTGCCGAAGGTCTGGAATTTGAGCATCGTGCCGCCGTTGTAGTAAGCCGCCGAAGCGTAATACGAACTCATGTTTGCCCGCGCACGCTCGATGTAGCCGTCCGTCTGCACGTTCGAGTAACGGGCGTCGAAGACGAAATGGTTGCCGATGAGTCCCGTTCCGCCGCGCACGGTGTGCGCAAAGGTGCCGAAACTACCCGCTGCAGACGAGGCCTCAAAGTATGGCTCTAACCGCGGGCGCTGCGTTTGCATGGCCACCGTGGCACCGAAGGCCGCGGCACCGTTGGTCGACGTACCCGCGCCGCGCTGGATCTGTATCGACTCGACCGACGAGGCGAAGTCGGGCATGTTGACCCAGAAAACGCCGTGGCTCTCCGAGTCATTCACCGGCACACCGTCAACGGTGAAGTTGATGCGCCCCGCATCCGTGCCACGCACCCGCATGGAGACGTAGCCCACGCCGTTGCCACCGTCCGAGGTGACCACCACCGAGGGCGTCTGCGTAAAGAGGTAGGGCAACGATTGGCCCGTATTGTTCTCGCGCAGCTCAGCCGCCGAGACGTTGCGGAAGGCCACCGGCGTCTCTCGCCTGGCCTGTACGGCCGAGACAACTACCTCGTTCAGTTCATACACTCGCGTCGTATCCACGGTCGCTTGCTGCGCCGCGATCGACATGTTGCCGGACACGATCAGCAGTCCGGCCACTACATAGAAAATCTTCCTCATTTGATTGCATCAATTAAATGGGGGCGATTTACCGCACAATAAAAGAGATGAAAACCACCATTGTCCCTCCGCCGGCATTACCCGGATCAGGTTTTGGGGCCGCCCTCCGAATTTTCTCGAGAACTCATTCAGTGGGCAGTCCTTAGGGTATGATCTCAGCCTGTGTAAGTAAGGCACCCCTTGGGAGGCAATTTTTACAGCGCCTCCGATGTGAATAATTCGTTATCGGCGGCAAATGTAAACGGGCAACGGGAAAACGAAAGCCTGCGCACAGGCTGGTATGGCTCCGCTGTACCTCATGTCAGTCTCAGGCAGGCTCGCATGGCCTCGGTTTACCGCCTATCACACTCAAGGAGGCTTAGCGCTCGTATCTCGCGGAACGGTCGGGGGGGCAGATGGAAGGATTGTGCGCAGGAATCTATCTTTGTCCACACTTCAAACCAAAGAAGAAACAGATTTATGAACAATTCGATTTACCGATTCCCGAATCCGGGAAATGAGCCGGTCAAGACGTATGCTCCCGGCACGAGTGATAAAGCAGCCTTGAAGAAGGCTTTGTTGCAGCTGAGCGCTGAAGAATGGGACATCCCGCTGGTGATCGGCGGCCAGGAGATCCGAACGGGTCAGACGGACAAGGTGGTGATGCCGCATGACCACCGCCACGTGCTGGCTACCTACCACAAGGCGGGCGAAAAGGAAGTGCAGATGGCTATCGACGCGGCCATGAAGGCACACCACGACTGGTCGATGCTGCCGTGGGAGGAGCGCGCGATGGTGATGCTGCGTGCGGCAGAACTTTTCGCCACGAAGTATCGCTACCTGCTCAACGCCGCCGTGATGCTCGGCCAGAGCAAGAACCCCTTCCAGGCCGAGATTGACGCCCCGTGCGAGCTGATCGACTTCCTACGTTACAGCGCCTTCTACGCCGGGCAGATCTATGCCGACCAACCGTATTCGGAGAAAGGCATCATCAACCGCTTGGAGTATCGCGCCCTGGAGGGCTTCGTCTTCTCGCTGACGCCGTTCAACTTCACCTCTATCGCCTCGAACCTCAACATGGCGCCGGCCATGATGGGTAACGTGGCCGTGTGGAAACCCTCGACGACGGCTATCTATTCAAACTACCTCCTCATGAAGGTCTTCAAAGAGGCCGGTCTGCCGGACGGCGTTGTGAACTTCATCCCCGGACAGGGCAGCACGATCGGACGCGTGATCTTGTCCAGCCCCGACTTTGCCGGCTTCCACTTCACCGGCTCCACGAGCACCTTCAACACGCTCTGGTGTCAGATGGGCGAGAACCTGAAGAAATACAAGTCGTATCCCAAAGTGGTGGGCGAGACGGGCGGCAAGAACTTCATCTTCGCGCATCCCTCGGCTCCGGCGGGCGACGTGGCTGCAGCCATCGTGCGCGGCGCCTTCGAGTATCAGGGACAGAAGTGCTCCGCCGGATCGCGTGCTTACCTGCCGAAGTCGCTGTGGAAAGAGATCAAGGAACGCGTGGGCGAGATGCTGAAGGAGATCAAGATGGGCGACGTGCAAGACTTCACGAACTTCATCAACGCCGTGATCGACGAGGCTTCGTTCGACAACATCATGGGCTACATCAACCACGCTCGTGAGGCGTCCGACGCGGAGATCATCTTCGGCGGCAAGGGTGACAAGTCGACGGGTTACTTCATCGAGCCGACGGTGATCCAGACGACGAACCCGACCTTCAAGACAATGACCGAAGAGATCTTCGGCCCGGTGATCACGATCTACGTCTATGACGACGCGAAGTATGAGGAGACGCTCGAGATCTGCGATCGCACGTCGCCTTACGGCCTGACGGGCTCCATCTTCGCCTGCGACCGTTACGCCATCGAGACAGCTTTCCGCAAGCTGCGCTATGCGGCGGGCAACTTCTACGTGAACGACAAGCCGACGGGAGCCGTCATCGCACAGCAACCTTTCGGTGGTTCGCGTGCCTCGGGTACGAACGACAAGGCGGGTGGCCCGCTGAACCTGATCCGCTGGACGAACCCGCGCTGCATCAAGGAGACGTTCGTTCCGCCGGTGCATTATGGATACCCGTTCCTGGCCGAGAAATGAGAGGCGACGGTCGGCGAAGAAGGTCGGGTATCCGGCCTCTTTGGCCGGCGTCCCTGACGCCTTGATTTTCTTTTGCTTCTTTTCTTGCATCAAGGCAAGAAAAGAAGATCCATCAAGGGAAAAGACGAGGCTATAAACAAGGAAATCCCGGAAGCGCTCTTTTGATAGAAGCACTCCCGGGATTCTTTTTTCCCCGAGCTTGGAGTTTTACCCCGCGTCCTTCGTCGGGCGGGGGCGACGTGTATCCGTAAAGCTCAACCCAAATAAGTTTTTAGCAGCTTGCTGCGTGTACCCTGCCGTAAGCGTCGGATAGCTTTCTCCTTGATCTGGCGGACGCGCTCGCGAGTGAGCCCGAATTTATCGCCGATCTCTTCCAGTGTGACTTCTTGGCAGCCGATGCCGAAGAACATCTTAATGATGTCGCTCTCGCGTTCGGTGAGTGTAGCAAGTGCTCTGTCGATTTCCCTCGACAGCGATTCGTACATCAATGTCCCATCCGTGTTGGGTGTATCCTCGTTGACAAGCACATCCAGCAGGCTGTTGTCCTCGCCCTCTACGAAGGGAGCGTCCACAGAGATGTGTCGGCCCGACACTTTGAGGGTGTCCGTGATCTTGTCCACGGGGATGTCCAGCTCTTCGGCCAACTCTTCGGCCGAGGGGCGACGCTCATTCTCCTGCTCGAAGCGGGAAAGGACCTTGCCGATCTTGTTGAGCGACCCGACCTGATTGAGCGGCAAGCGCACGATACGCGACTGCTCGGCCAAGGCCTGCAAGATGGATTGGCGGATCCACCACACGGCGTAGGAGATGAATTTGAAACCGCGCGTTTCGTCGAATTTCTCGGCGGCTTTGATCAGTCCCAGATTGCCCTCGTTGATGAGGTCAGGCAGGCTCAGGCCTTGGTTTTGGTACTGCTTGGCCACGGAAACGACAAAGCGCAGATTGGCGCGGGTGAGCTTCTCCAACGCCTTGCGATCGCCCTTCTTAATGGCTTGTGCAAGTTCGACTTCTTCCTCGACGGTGATCAGGTCTTCGCGGCCGATCTCCTGGAGGTATTTGTCTAACGATGCACTCTCACGATTGGTGATTGACTTGGTAATCTTTAATTGTCTCATTCGATAAGATGATGATATATATCAATGGAATACGGGTCGCAAAGATAGGGCGAGACTCTGCATCTTCACGCACAGGCGCTATGCTGCAGTGTCTCGCCTACCCTTTTACCCCGTCGGTTTACTCCGCCAGATTGATGGCGTAGAACTGGGTGCGGCCGTTGGGATAGAAGCCTTTGATGAAGAGGCCTTGCTCCTCGGACGAGCCTTTCTGCACACGCTCCACGATCTTGAAGAGGTCTTCGGGCGAAGAGATACGCTGGTCGTTCACCACCATAATGATGAAGCCCTTGCGGATGCCAGCATCTTGCACCTTGCCACGGTTGATACCGTTGACTTCGATACCATAACTAACACCGTACTCGCGTTTTTGTTCGTCGCTGAGGGGGCGGAAGGCTGCTCCGAGCACTTCGGAGGCGTCGCCGCTCTTCTTCACCACCGCCGTGTTGCCTTGCGAGTTACGCAGCTCCACGGTGAAGGTCTTCTTCGATCCGTAGCGGTCTACGTCGAGCTTCACCTTGTCGCCCGGGCGGTACTTGCCGATCTGCTCCTGCAACGCATTGCCCGATCGAACACGCACGCCGTTGACGGCCGTGATGACGTCGCCCACCTCTATGCCAGCCGTTTTGGCCGAACTATACTGGGCAAACTCGGCCACGTAGGCGCCCTCAAGCTCCTTCACCTTCTTATCCTCCGAGGCTGCGGCTTCTGCATTCTGAATCGATATGCCTAAGACGGCACGCTGCACGGCTCCGTATTGCTTCAGATCGCTGACCACCTTGCCCGCGATGCTGATGGGCACGGCGAAGGAGTAGCCGGCGAAGTTGCCCGTCTCGGAATAAATGGCCGTGTTGATGCCCACCAATTCGCCGCGCGTGTTGACGAGTGCGCCACCGCTGTTGCCCGGGTTGACAGCCGCATCGGTCTGGATGAACGACTCGATCTTGTTGCGGTCCGAACCGCCCGTCATGATGCCGCGGCCCTTGGCACTGACGATGCCCGCCGTGACAGTCGAGTTCAAGTTGAACGGGTTGCCGACGGCCAGCACCCATTCGCCCACCTTGAGCTGCTCAGAGTCGCCGAAGGGAAGCGTCTTGAGATCCTTGGCCTCGATCTTGATCAGGGCGATGTCCGTACTGGGATCGGTGCCAATGATCTTGGCGGAGAACTTACGGTTGTCGTTGAGCGTCACCTCCAGCTCGTCGGAGTTTTCAACCACGTGGTTGTTCGTTACGATATACCCGTCGGTGGAGATGATCACGCCCGATCCCGACCCGACGCGCGGCTGGGGTGTACGCTGCTGAAAGCCGCCACCGTTGCCGAAGAAGAATTCGAAGGGGTCGAAGATGTCGCCGTCGCGCTGCATGCGCGAGTCCACCTTGGTGGTGGCTTTGATGTGCACCACGGCGTGCACGGCCATGTCGGCGGCATAGGTAAAGTCGGTGCGTTCGGCAGGTGCAGCCTCGTAACCCGTCAGGTGCACCGGCTGTTTGAACACATCGTCGTTGCCCACCAGTGCACGCACGTCGGCGTTGCGGTGAGCCATATAAGTGACGGCACCGAGGGCCGACACGAAGCTGATCGCCGCT
The DNA here is from genome assembly GCA_938036405.1 of uncultured Tannerella sp. Classification (GTDB taxonomy): domain Bacteria; phylum Bacteroidota; class Bacteroidia; order Bacteroidales; family Tannerellaceae; genus Tannerella. The sequence continues at coordinate 4,549 of CALHPT010000056.1, read as the reverse complement.
ACGAGGGCGATCACCAGTCCTTTTTTCCACATTGCATTCATTGTTTCGATCTTTAATTGATTAGAGATTAGACGTGGTCTGAAAACTCAAAAAGGGTGCAATTATTCTTTGCTTCGCTGCCCTTTTTTGCACTTTTAACCAGCTACTTTTCAGGCTTAACCGGGCTTAACTGCAACAGCCCGACCTCCCTTTGTTTTTAACAGACGCCCCAGCTGACATTGCGGCATAAAGCGGGGGGCGCAGAAGCCGTAACGCAATCGATCCGCCACAAACTTTCTCAGTCGATTGTCTCAGACAATGGGGCGAAAAAAACTTTTTCAGCTGATTGTCTCAGACAATTGGGCGAAAAAAACTTTTTGGGCTGATTGTCTCAGACAATGGGGCGAAAAAAACTTTTTGGGCTGATTGTCTCAGACAATGGGACGAAAAAAACTTTTTGGGCCGATTGTCTCAGACAATGGGGTCACACGCACTCTGTCGATTGTCTGAGACAATTGCACGGTGGAAAGCAAGTTCAGCAGCGCCTTAGCGCTCGCGGAGGGAAGCGAATCGTTTCCGCGCGTCGCTAAAAGGTCGTGAGGGCCGTGAGCAGAAGCGTGAACGGCCGCAGGCGATAGGTCTGCTCGACGGACATTAGATCGGTGTAGGAGGTGTAGGCAAACGTGCGATAGTCGAGCAGGTTTTGCGCCGTCAGTCGGAAGGTGAAGAGCCGTGAGAGGCGCCAAGCGACGCGGGCGTCCAGCAGGCAGACGTGCTTGCCGGAGCCGGCGAGGGTGTGGTAATCATGACTCCCGGAGGCGGTGAAGCTCAGCGCGGAGAGCGGCGTGAGGGTGACCGAAAGCTGCTGGTGCAGGGTGCGGGTGATCTGCCGGTCGGCGTGATCCGGACGATAGATGTAGTCGGAGAGGTCGGCGGCGTAATCCAGATCGAGCCAGGAACGGGGCGAGGCGTAGACGTGCAGGGCCAGCTGACGCATGGAGCTTGTGAGCCGTCGCAAGTGACCGCTCTGCATGAGTTGCGACTGGCTGGACGAGAAGCTGCCGTTCAGGGTCACACCACCGCGAATGGCGGGGATCATATAGCTGAGGCTGGCGGCCACGTAGTCCGAGAGGTCGAGGTGGGGGCGATGCACGGAGCCGGACGTGATGTAGATCTCGCCAAAGTCCTGCGTGGGCATCAGTCGGCTGTGTTGCCACATACGCGTGCCAATGAGGTTACCGAAAAGGCCGTGAAGGATGTTTTTGTAACGGATCATGGCGCTCACGGTCGTCATCTCCGCACGGCTGTAGGCCGTCGTTCCGGTCTGCAGATAGGGATACGACGCGACGAGGGGGGCGGAGAAAAACGCAGAGGGATCCTCCGGCTGGCTTTGCCATGAGCCGCTGAGCGAGGTCGTGACGTGGCGACCGAAGATGCGGACGACGGATGCCGTGGGCGAAAGATGTAGCCGACGGTCGATGTAGGAGCGGTCGGCAAGGCGGTCGATGTAGTCGCTGTGGCGGAAGTCGGCCGGGATGGAGAGCCCGAATTTCCAGGCCGTGAGGCCGATGTTGAGCGAAGGGCTGACGCGGAGTGAGGCCGTGCGATAGCAGAAGTCGTTGCGCGCCGTGTCGCCAGGGATGACCCCCCGAAGGTCGCTTTGGAAGGCGCTCTGATCGTAGGAGAATCCTTCCTCGAGCGAGAGGGTGGCTCGGCCGAAGCCGATCATTTGCGAGGTAGAAGTCTGCACACGGAACGCTGAGGCACCGATCCGCTCGCCCATTTCGGCCTCAGCACGCCGGATGTCGAGACGTTGAGGCAGCCGGCTCCATTCGATGGCGGACTTGATGCCCATCACTCTTCGTCCGCGGCGAAAAAGGACGTAGAGATCGTTGCGGAGATAGGTGCCGTCCACCTGCCCGTCGGCCACATTCGAGTAAGTCCCGACGGCGTCCGTATGGCCGGAGGAGCGTCGGATATCGGAAGTCAATACGTTGCTGAGGTACATCCGGCGGGTGTTCGCCTCGAGGCGGACGGAGGGCGAAGCGCCGTGGAGGCGTCGCCGCCCGCTCTGGTGTGTTGTCAACTCGCGCGTCTGCCCGTCGTCAAGGTAGTAACGGCGTGTCTCGGCCGCGTCGCTCTCCGTCTCGGCCCCGAACAGCTCCATGCACGGCGTGAGGGTAAACGATCTCCCCATGTCCCATTGGTTGTTGAGGCTCAGTCGGTGCGAGCGGTTGAAGAGCGTCCTGCTGCGCTCCAAGTACGGATTGTCAGCGCTCGGCAGAGCGATCACCTCACGCGCCGATCCGCCTCCCGACGTGCCTCCGCCTACCACATCGCGCCCCGTATTGTTGCCCTTATAGGTGTTCATCGTCTTCACCTTTTGGGCGAAACGCATGGCGCTTGCATCCACCTGCCACAGGCGCGGCACTCCGCCGCCGGCCTCGACCACTCCCACCCATCGGTTCTTGGCCGTCTCTTTCAGCGTGACATTGACGGCCGTTTGGTCGGAGAAGAGCAAGTCCTCAAACAGTTTGATCGGCTGATGGTGTTCGATCACCTCCACACGCCCCACGTCATCGTGTTTGATGCTGCGTATGGCTGTGGTGTAGTTGCCTGTCATCATGTCCGACCCGTCGATGTAGAAATTGCTGATCTCGCGCCCGGCGTACTTGATGCGTCCGTCGGCAGAGATGTTGAAGCCCGGCATGCGCTTGATCACATCGGCCAGCGTGATGTCGTTCTCGCGGGCGAAGGATGAGGCGAGGTAACGCGTCGTGTCGCCGGCACCACTGATGGGTGTGGCGCGCACCTTCACTTCTTTCAGCATGACGGACGACTCAGCCAAGACGAATGTGTATTCGCTACGATCCGGCGTCAACAGCACCTTTTGAGCCGTATAGCCCATCATGCGAGCATGAATAAATCGTGAGCCCTGCGCCGCTTCGGCCACCTTCAACGCGAAGTGTCCCTCGGCATCGGCCACGGCGTAAGCCAACACATGATCGTCGTCCTCAGTCGTGACCGTGACCAGCGCCCCTGGCAGACTCCCCGTGGCGCATTTTACGGTACCCGTGATCTCACGCACCTGCCCCGTGCCCCTGAACAGCGAAACAGAGAGCAAGAAAAGTATCGAAAGAAGCATCCTCATGGCGTCGCCTCCTACTTTTTATAGTCCCGCTCGAGCAGGTCGTAGCGCGCCGTCTCACCGGATGCCCCGGCCATCGTTCCGCCCGGTGCGTTGGCTTGTATGTAACGCGCTAAGCCAATCTGCGCACTTTTAGCCTGCGTACGGAGAAATGTGATCCGGTCGGTGCGCACATATTGCCGTTCGTCGTACATGATGTATTCGATCGGCTCACGCACAAAGTCCAGTCTGGACAGGTCGAAGGTGTAATGTCCGCTTACGTCGCGCGCACTCATGATCAATCCCGGCAGTCCGGCAAACTTCCACGGCCCGGCGCTGACCGGAATCTCGGGGGCGTACCACGCCTCATAGTCACGCCCGCGATAGCTGCAGACGGCCTTTCGGCAGGTGTATCCGAGGATCTGCCTCACGGAGTCCGTCACGAGCATCCATTGCTGCGGCTCGGCATCATCCTCGTAGACGTAATAATCAAGAAAGACGGCGTCCTGCACCGTGCGGCGGTTAGCCGGATACCCGGTATAAATGACCAGCGCGTCCACTCGGCTCAGCAATGGCATCCCCGAGTAATCGCCACTTGCAGTAGCACGTTCTCCTTCCGCCTCCATTTGGCTCATGTAGTTGGCCCATACCTTAGCGTCGGTGCGCATTCGCTCGTAGCGATCGGTCATCAGTTCGTAGTATTTGGAGGCCTTCCGCCCGATTTGAAGGACAAAGCGGCCTCCCATCAGCGTGCCATTTTCGCGCTGCGTTGTATCCAAATAATAGAGGGTTTTGTATTCGCAAGTAAGGAGCGTTGTATCGATCACGACAGGCGACGTTTGCGCGTGCCCCTGCGCTGCGGCTGCCAGCCATCCGCAGAGGAGCAAGAGGATGGAAGAGATAAATCGGTTCGGTGTCATTAGGTGAGGTGTTCGTGTGACTCTCATGAAAGGGGGAATAAAAAAGCGAGATCGACCGCTCCGGGGGGAGTGACGGCCGATCTCGCGCACTGTCTTCATACGATCCCTCTCCACCGCAGGCGCGGCGAGGAGGGCTGAGGGGTTATAGCGGTTCGAAGTCTTCCTTGCCGACACCGCAGAGGGGGCAAACCCAATCGTCGGGGATCTCTTCAAACGCCGTTCCCGGGTCGATTCCGCCGTCCGGATCGCCTACCTCGGGATCATAAATGTAGTCGCATACGGTACATCTGTACTTTCTCATTTTCTTCTTGATTTTTAATTAGACGGGGCAAAGATAAAGCGGAAAGCTTGTATTCCTTTCGAGGACCCCCCTTGCGAATCGAAGCACCGTCCAGCGCCTCGGACACTTTTCTAATTTCTAACAACGTTTGCAGGAATGCTGCAAATGCCGCAAAAAACTTTTTGGGGTTTGCAGGAATGCTGCAAGTGCCGCGAAAAACTTTTTGGGGTTTGCAGGAATGCT
>CALHPT010000055.1 GCA_938036405.1 uncultured Tannerella sp. | reverse complement strand
TAGTCAATAAAAGTAAAGAGAAGTATGACTCAATTAAGTGTTAATATAAATAAAATAGCAACCCTTCGTAATGCGCGAGGTGGTGATGTACCTAATGTGCTTGACTTTGCGCTTAAGATAGAGCGTTGGGGAGCTAATGGTATTACAGTGCATCCACGCCCAGACGAAAGGCACATTCGCTATCAGGATGTTAGAGACTTAAAACCTCTTCTTACGACTGAATTTAATATTGAGGGTAATCCAATCCCTGAATTTATGAGTTTAATAGAGGAGATAAGACCTGCGCAAGCGACACTCGTGCCTGATACGCCCGAGCAACTGACAAGTAATGCCGGTTGGGATGTCGCTAAGAATGAAGCCTTTCTGAGAGAAACGATAGCGCAGCTGCATGCTTGGGGCGTACGTGCTTCTATATTTGTAGGCACGGATTTACAGAATATAGAGCGAGCAAAGGCTGTCGGAGCTGACCGAATAGAACTCTATACAGAGCCTTATGCAAGTAACTTTCCAGTAGATAGAGCTGCAGCAGTGGCTCCTTTTGTGGAGGCAGCACAGCGGGCGAAAAGCCTCGGCCTTGGCATCAATGCGGGGCACGACCTAAGCCTCCAAAACCTCGCCTTCTTTGCCTCACACGTGCCGTGGATCGAAGAGGTTTCGATCGGTCACGCCCTGATCTGCGATGCTCTTTATTACGGCTTGAAAGAAACAATCAGGCTCTATAAAAACTGCTTGATACAGAGATAGAAAAAAACAAGAACAAAAAAATATAAAACAGAAAAACGTATGAACATTTTAGCAGCATTAGCACAAGTGACGCCGAATCCGGCCAATGCAACTCCGATGAACCTGACTCCGGAAACCGTCCCGACGGAGGCGCAACTGAACATTATCGACCTGGCACTGAAAGGCGGATGGGTGATGGGGGTTCTCCTCATCCTTTCTTTAGTCGCTATTTACTTTTTTATTCAACGGATTTTGGTGATTCGTCAGGCCGCCAAGAGCGACGAAACGTTTATGAACCGAATCCGGGATTATGTGTATGAAGGGAAAGTCGATTCTGCTCTCAATCTCTGTCGTACGACGAAAACACCGGCAGCCCGCATGATTGAAAAGGGAATTATCCGTTTGGGACGTCCCACGAACGATGTGTTGGCGGCAATCGAGAATGCGGGCAATATTGAAATTGCAAAACTGGAGAAAGGCTTTCCGGTACTTGCCACTACAGCAGCCGGCGCTCCGATGATTGGCTTTCTGGGCACGGGGACCGGGATGGTACGTGCTTTTTACGATATGGCTAATGCCGGAACGAATGTGGATGTATCCTTACTGTCGGGAGGTATCTACGAGGCTTTGGTGACAACCGTCGGCGGTCTGGTAGTAGGCATCATTGCTCTTTTCGCGTACAATTACTTGGTCGCGCGTGTCGACAATGTTGTCAATCGATTAGAGGCCAATACGATGGAATTTATGGACATACTGAACGAACCGGCTAACTGAACATCATGGCGTTGAAACGAAGAACCAAAATCAATGCAGCATTCAGCATGGCTTCGATGACAGACGTCATCTTTCTCTTGCTGATCTTTTTTATGGTCACGTCGACCGTGGTCGTGCCGAATGCGATCAAACTGACCTTGCCTCAAGCTCAGAAGCAAACGGTAGCGAAACCGCTTACACGAGTTACGATCGATGCGGCCGGAAATTATTATGTTGCGGCCGGGAAGCAACGCGAACGGATGGTGACATTCGACGAGATTACTCCTTTCCTTCAGGAGCAGTACGTTCAGGAGCCGGAGATGTTCGTTGCATTATATGCCGATGAAACCGTGCCATATAAAGAAATCGTGAAAGTATTGAATATCGCAAACGAAAATAAATTCAAGGTGGTATT
>CALHPT010000054.1 GCA_938036405.1 uncultured Tannerella sp. | reverse complement strand
CAAGGCTAGCCCAATGAGGAATATTTTTCAGGAGTATTTTTTCAAGGGATACTCAATAGGGAATCTTTTTCGGGGAGCTTTTTTCAAGGATAGCCCGATGAGGTATGTTTTTCGGGAGTATTTTTTCAAGGAGGACTCAATGGAGAATCTTTTTCGGGGATACTTTTTCGAAGAGAACTCAATGGGGAATCTTTTTCGGGGAACATTTTTCAAGGATAGCCCGATGAGGAATGTTTTTCAGGAGTATTTTTTCGAGGGGGACTGGATGGGGTATATCTTTTGTGGAGTTTTTTTCAAGGACGACCTATCGGGGAATCCTTTTTTGTCTGATCGTATAATAGCACCAATCACAAACAATGAAAACTGAGAAGAAGACGAATGCCGCCCGACTGTTAGACAAGGCAAACATAGCCTATGAGACAATCCCTTACGAGGTGGACGAGAACGATTTGGCGGCGACACATGTGGCCGAGCAGTTGCACGAGGACATCGCGCAAGTTTTCAAAACGCTCGTCCTCCGTGGCGACCGAAACGGACTCTTTGTCTGTGTCATCCCCGGCGACGCCGAGGTAGACTTGAAAAAGGCGGCACGCGTTTCGGGCAATAAGCACGCATCCATGCTCCCGATGAAAGAGCTACTCCCCACCACAGGCTATATCCGCGGCGGATGCTCTCCCATCGGCATGAAGAAGCCCCTCCCGACCTACATGCACGAATCGTGCGCCGACCACCCACACATCTACGTCAGTGCAGGCCGTCGCGGCCTGCAACTCAAGCTCTCCCCCACCGATCTCGCGACCTTCGTCGGCGCCACCATCGCCGACCTCGTCGAGGATCGGTAGCCATCCAGACACAACAAAGGCAGCCGAGGGACATCGCTGTCTCTCCGCTGCCTTTCGATTGCTTTAGGCAGGGCCGACGCCATTCATCGGCCCTTACCGAATGTGTTCAGATCAATAGCCGGGGTTCTGCTGGATCTTCCGATTCACATTCGTCTCACCTCTGGGAATGGGCAGAACAATGCGAAAATAGGTCCGATCAAATTTGCGAGACTCCGGGGTGGTCAGCGTGTAATGATAGCCCTTCTGAGCCTCGTCCGTATAGCGTACAATCGTCTGATTGTTACGCATAGCGTCGAAGAAGCGATGGCCTTCGCCCACAAGCTCCTTGCGACGCTCGATAAGAATCCGATCTACCGTCGCATCGGCCTCGGCCACAGGCGTAGCCTTCGGGTTAGCGCGCGTCACAATGGCATTCAGATACTTTGCAGCTGCGGCATTGTCATTCAGCTTGGCAGAAGCTTCAGCAGCGATAAGATAAGTCTCCGAAAGGCGTAAGAGTACTACGTTGTTCAGACGCATCTCGCCCTGACTGTTCTCCGGGAACTTATTGATCCAGACCTTATCCGTTCCATACAACTGCTTACGGTCCGGGTCACGCGTCTCCATCATAGCCGTCAGGCGCACGTCATTAGGATCGGCCTGTAGCAACTCACAGAACGATTTCGTAGCAATGGCATCGTTGTATCCGTATTCATTATACAGATAAGCAATGCCCTCGCGATCGGTATAGTCGTCCGTGCTCGTGTTAAGCAGCTCGAAGATCATTTCCTTGTTGTGCGCGCCGGAGGTCTTATCCCACACGTTGGCAGCATACTCCTCGTTCGTCCAGAGTTTATACGGCGAATTATCGATCACCTCCACGGCCTCTTTACGTGCATTCGCGTTGTCTCCCATATAGAGATACACTCTTGCTAAGAGGGCCTTCGCAGTCCAATGGTTGATATAACCATTGGTCATCGTCTTGTTGAGCTTATTGTCGTCAATGGCCTTACGGAGGTCCTTAACCACTTGCTCATAAACTTCCTTCACTGTGTTCCGCTGTGGCAGAGCACTTGTTTCCAACGGCTTCAACACAATGGGCACACCCAAGCTGGCACCACCATCCATCGTATATGGATAGCCGTAGACGCGTACGAGGTCAAAGTGAATCAAGGCACGCACCACGAGGGCTTCGCTGTATATCCTGTCAATGTTAGTCTGTTCACTCTCTACTTTCGTCTTCACCACGCTGCCTTCCACTGCTGCAATGATGTTATTGGCGCGTCGGAGCACACGATAAGGTGTAAACCAGATGTCTCCCGAATTGATCGTCGTATAACGCATCTCGTACATCGAAGCCGTACGCTTGCCTGAGACACGTGCTTGCATATCGTCGCCACGCACATCACCATAATAGAGCATGCGGGCGGCGTAATACTGATTGTATGTACCATCCCCCTGCAATCCGTCGTACATACCGATGCGGGCTGCATTCAGTTTCCCTAGATCTGTCAAAGCATTCTGAGTACCGATGCCGTCCGACGGCTCCAGATCGAGCCAGTCGCCCGTACAAGCATTGAAAAGCAGCAATGTGGCTGCGAAAAGAGCAATATTCTTTATTGAAATCTTTTTCATGTTGGTATTCTGTCTAATGAGTGATTAAAAGCCTAATTCCACACCGAAAGTCACTGTACGCATAGCCGGAGCCCTGAAATAGACGAATCCACTGGCCGTATTCTCTGGATCCACATAGAGATCTTTCGACTTAAACGTAAGCAGGTTATTTCCGGACATATAAGCGCGAATTCTATCGAAACCCACCTTCTT
>CALHPT010000053.1 GCA_938036405.1 uncultured Tannerella sp. | reverse complement strand
GGTACAAGAATGAGGTGGGATTGGCTTTGTACCCGGCCAAACTTCGCTGGCGGCCGCAGCCGCCCCAATCGAGCGCTTGTTTGGGCCCAAACATTTTCGCTGAAGTCAATCGAGCGCTTGTTTGGCTCCAAACATTTTCGCTGAAGTCAATCGAGTGCTTGTTTGGCTCCAAACATTTTCGCTGAAGTCAATCGAGTGCTTGTTTGACTCCAAACATTCTCGCTGAAGTCAATCGAGCGCTTGTTTGGGCTCAAACATTTTCGCTGAAGTCAATTGAGCGCTTGTTTGGCTTTGCACGGAAGGGATGAGAGGCGAAAGGGAGGCCGATCGGCGTGAAAAGTGCCCCGGTCTATCTTTGCGCCCATGATTTTTGACTCGTAAGCATGAAAAGACAACCCATCCATAGCGCGATCGTTTTGCTGCTAATCCTCTTTTTCACCCCACGCACGGCGGCGCAATACGCCCATTATCCGCCAGCGGCACCTGACACGGTGACAGTCGGCGGCTACGGGATGCGGCACATGCCTGACAGTGCGGCCTTCGACCATCGTCGTCGTATGCACACCATCTTCGACCACGACGCTATGCGCATCGGCTTCGCTCCGGCGGTCTTTTTCACCGCCTCGGCACTGACGTGGAGCAAGCGCGAACACATCCGGCACATCCGCAATCGCTACGCGCCGGGCTTTCGCAACTCGTTCGACGACTACCTGCAATATGCACCCGCGGTGGCGACTTACGGGCTGAAGCTGGCGGGTGTTCGTGGGCGTAATAAGTGGCCTCGGACGCTGCTTTCGCACGCTGCGAGCTTAGCCATCACGACGGCCGTGGTGAACTCCATCAAGTACACCGCCTGCGTGGAGCGACCCGACGCTACGGCGCGCAACTCCTTCCCCTCGGGCCACACGGCTACGGCCTTCACCAACGCCACCTTCCTGCACAAGGAGTATGGCGAAGTGAACCCCATCTACAGCGTCTCGGGCTATGCCAGCGCCACCTTCGTGGCCCTCGGGCGCAGCCTGAACAACCGCCATTGGGTGTCTGACATTCTGGCCGGAGCCGGTATCGGTATTCTCTCCACGCAGCTCGGCTATTTCTTCATCGACAAGTTTTACCACAACCATGGCGACAACCTCAGTCTCTTTTCGCGCTTCGAGAGCAGTGGCCGCCCCTCGTTCCTCTCCGTGCGTGTGGGTAGCGCCGTGGCCATGCACGATTTGCTCGCCTATCCGGGCACGGACGCCAACGCTTCGACGCGCCCAGGGCTGGAGGCGGGCTTCGAAGGCGCGTGGTTTACGAGCCAGCACTGGGGAGTGGGCGGCGAGTGTGCCTTCGTGACGTTCGCTGTCGATCCGTCGGAACGGATGGCGGTCGATGCCGCGCGGCCCGAGCGTGGACACATGCGGCTGCAGGCGCAGTCCGTGGGGACGATGAACATGAGCGTGGGGCCCTACTTCGCCGTCGAGCCTGGCGAGCGTTGGGTGCTAATGGCCAAGGCGAACGTGGGGCTGGCCCTTGCCGCCAAGGGGACGGTGACGGCCGAACCGGCGCACGACACCAAGGATCTACAACGCGAACTCTCGCTCTACACCTACGAGCCACAGACGGCCTGGATGGGTGGCCTGGGGGCGTCGATGACATACAAATTTCGCGACGAGCTGGGTGTGACGTTTTACACCGACTATCATTACGCCCGCCCTTCGGTGCGCATCACTTACACCGATCCCGACCGCCCCGAGGAGCAAATCCGGTCCGTCAGCCAGGTGCGCACCTTCGATTATCTATCCGCCGGCTTGCGCTTGACGGCCTTCTTCTGATGCGAAATTCCAAACTGCTTCTATATTTGCCGCCCGTTAACGCATCGCTCACCTCAGGGCGGAAGTTAACCCGGATAATCCCGAAACAGGCGGCTGTGGTGTAATTGGTAGCCACGTCAGACTTAGGATCTGATGCTTTCGGGCGTGGGGGTTCGAGTCCCTTCAGCCGCACGCAGAGAGAAAGAGAGAGGGGGTGTCGACAGCAGATGTCGGCACCCCCTCTTCATTTTCCTTCCGGGGTAAAGGGGAGGAGAGGTTTACTCCTCTTCCTCGCTCTCCTTCATGTTGTGGAAGACGTTCTGCACGTCCTCATCCTCCTCGAGTCGCTCGATGAGCTTGTCGATCGTCTCGCGCTGCTCGGGCGTCACGTCCTTGAGGTCGTTGGGGATGCGGACAAATTCGCTGGAGGTGATCTCGTAGCCGTTCTCTTCGAGATACTTCTGGATGGCGGCGTTCTGCGCGAAGTCGCCGTAGAGGATCACCTCGCCTTCGTCTTCTTCCAGCTCGTCAACGCCGTAGTCGATCAGCTCCAGTTCGAGGTCGTCGAGCGATACGCCGTCCTTCTTGAGAATGTGGAACACGCACTTATGATCGAAGAGGAACTCCAGCGATCCGGTCGTGCCCAGTGTGCCGCCTGCCTTATTGAAGTAGCTGCGGACGTTGCCCACGGTACGTGTGGTGTTGTCCGTGGCAGTCTCCACGAAGACGGCGATGCCGAACGGGCCGTAGCCCTCGTAGTTCATCTCCTTGTAGTCCGTATAATCTTTTGAACTGGCTCGCTTGATGGCGCGGTCGACGTTGTCCTTGGGCATGTTCTCCTTCTTGGCTGTCTGCATCAGTACGCGCAGCCTCGGGTTGCTACCCGGATCCGGTCCGCCGGCTTTGACGGCGATGGTGATCTCCTTACCCAACTTCGTGAATACGCGGGCCATGTTGCCCCAACGCTTGAATTTCCGCGCTTTGCGGAACTCGAATGCTCTTCCCATAGTCTGTCTCTTTTATCTTATTGTTTTACAGTTTGCAGTTTACAGTTATCTCAGTTGTGCCCCCAGCTTCGACTCCAAGTTGCGACGGAGCTTGGCCATGAGGTCGTCTATCCGGCGGTCGGTGAGGGTGCGTTCGGCGTCTTGCAGATAGAAGCTCACGGCGTACGACTTCTTGCCGGCCGGTAGATTCTTGCCCTCATAGACATCGAACAGAACGACGCGGCGGAGCAGTTTGCGATCCGTCTCGGCAGCTGTCTGCTCGATCTCGGCGAACGTCACGGCGGTGTCGACGAGCAGCGCCAAATCACGCCGCACTTCGGGGAATTTCGGGATCTCACTGAAGACGGTCGTCGCCCGACGTGTCTCTTTCATCAGTGCCGTCCACGATAGTTCGGCAAAGCTGACTTCCGTGTCGATGTCTGCCTGTCGAGCAATGCGTCGGTCGACGATGCCGAAAGTGGCCAGTGTGCGTCCCGCGGCCGTCTCGATGGTCATGCCGGAGGAGTAAATCTCGTTGGTAAATGTGCGTCGCACGGTCTTTTTCTCATCTATGCCGAGGCGCCGGAGGATGTTCTCCACATAAGCCTTCAGTTCGTAAACAGAGGTCTGTTCGTCGGCGTGCAGCCAACTGTTTTCCGTGCGTGTGCCACTCAGCCAAAGCCCCAGTCGATGCTCCTCTTCGAAGCCTTTGAGCGGTGTGTCAGCTTCCGCTGACTGTCCCTCAGCGCGGCGCGTGTAACAATTGCCGAACTCGAAGAAGCGGAGGTTGCGCTGCTTATGGTTGATGTTGTGCGCGATGGTCTGCAAGCCGCCGAAGAGGAGCGTTTGGCGCATCACATTCAGGTCGGCACTCAGCGGATTCATGAGCGTTACGCAGGCGTCGGCAGGCATCGTTGTGAGGCCCTCGTAGTTGGAGCGGCGGGTGAGCGAATTGTTCATGATCTCGTGGAAGCCCGCACCGCAAAGCTGCTCGGAGATGAGCGACTCTAAGCGTTGGCTGCGGTCCGTCGGCGTGCGATAGCTCAGTGTGGACTGCACGCGGTCGTCGAAGGCCACGTTGTTGTATCCATAAATGCGGAGAATGTCTTCGATTACGTCCACGTCGCGGCGAACGTCGATGCGGTAGACGGGCACACGCAGCGAGAGGCCCTCGGGTGTTTCATGAGCGATCTCTACTTCTAACGAGCGGAGGATGCTCTTCACTGTCTCGGGCGGGATGGTCTGCCCGATTGTCTCATCAATCTTGCGGTAGGTGATGTCGACGGCGTACGGCTCGACTTTGTTCGGATAGACGTCTTGAATCTCACCCGTGATGCGTCCGCCGGCCACCTCGCGGATGAGTAATGCGGCGCGTTTGAGCACCTCAATCGTGCCGTTCGGATCCAGGCCGCGCTCGAAGCGGAAGGAGGCATCTGTACTCAGTCCGAAGCGCCGTGCCGTGCGACGGATCCATGTGGGATTGAAGCATGCCGACTCGAGGAAGACGTCCGTCGTGGACTCTGTCACGCCCGAATCGAGTCCGCCAAATACGCCGCCGATACACATCGGTTTCTCGGCGTCGCAGATCATCAGATCGTCGGCTGTGAGTGTGCGTTCTATGCCGTCGAGCGTCGTGAACGGTGTGCCAGCGGACATGGTACGAACCTGAATCCGGCTGCCGGCGATCTTCGCTGCGTCAAAGGCGTGCAACGGTTGACCGAGCTCGTGCAGGACGTAATTCGTCACGTCCACCACGTTGTTGATCGGTCTGAGGCCGATGGCCGTCAATCGTCGCCGCAGCCACTCGGGACTCTCGCGGACAGTCACACCGCGGATCGTCAGGCCGGAGTAACGTGGGCAGCCCTCGGAGTCAACGGACTCGATGACGATGGCCGGCGATGGGTCGTCCATGCCGAAGCCCTCGGTCGATGGGCGTTGCAGCGCTACGGGAGTGCCCCGTTGCTGGAGGTAGGCGGCCAAGTCGCGGGCCACGCCGTAGTGCGACGTTGCATCGACGCGGTTCGGCGTGATGTCGACCTCCAGCACGTGGTCCGTCTCGACCTTATAGTATTCCGCCGCGGGCAGGCCCACGGGCGTGTCAGCGGGCAGGACAATGATGCCGTCGTGGCTCGCACCGACGCCGATCTCATCTTCGGCGCAGATCATGCCGAACGACTCCTCGCCGCGTATCTTGCTTTTCTTGATTACAAACTCCTTGTCGCCGTCATAGAGCTTCGTGCCGATCACGGCCACGACGACCATTTGTCCGGCCGCCACGTTAGGTGCGCCACAGACGATCTTCAGCGGTTCGTCGCCGCCCACATCGACCGTAGTCAGGTGCAGATGATCCGAATTGGGATGCGTCGTGCAGGTCAGTACACGACCCGTCACGAGTCCAGCTAATCCACCACGGACGGATTGCACCGTCTCTACGCTGCCCGTTTCGAGTCCGATGGACGTCAGCGCTGCCGCCACCTCATCAGGAGTCAGGTCGAACGGCAGATAATCCCTTAACCAGTTGTACGATATATTCATTGCGTATAAATAAGTAGGTAGTAAATGCAGCCTATAGGAGAGGGCGTGAGGGAGCACGTTAAGCCTCCGATCGCTATACAATGAGTATAGGAGGATGAATAATCCCCTTCAGAAAATAGGCGCGCAAATGTAAACCAAAATAGGCGGGGGATCCGGTGAAGCGCTTTCCCGTTTAGGGCAACCGCATCAAGATCAAAACTACACGTACCCCGAGCTTTCTGTCGGTTGCTGGAGGTTAGAAATACATCTACTTGGGCTTTCCGTCGCTTGTCGGAGGTTAGAAATACGAGTACTTGGGCTTTCCGTCGGTTGCCGGAGATCAAAAGTCGCGTGACAGGTTCGGAAGGCGTCCGCTCTAACATCGGAGGTGTGCGAAGCGAGCCAGCGTGCGGTGGCGGTCTGTGAGGATTTACATTAGAGGTTCTCGTCTCAACCGCGCCTTCTTCTATATATATGTAAGCAAATAGAGAGTGAGTAAAGAAAATTTGAAAGTTTCTTGCATATGTAACAAGGCGTTCTATTTTTGCGACGGATACCTAAAAAACAATAGCTTATGGCAAGAGTAAAAGGAATGGTAGTCGTAAACACCGAAAGGTGTAAAGGCTGCGACTTATGTGTAGTAGCGTGTCCCAGTGACGTCTTGGAGTTGCATCCGCGAGAGGTCAACAACAAGGGATACCATTATGTGTACATGAAGACGCCTAAGGCGTGCACTGGCTGCTGTAGCTGCGGCTGGGTGTGCCCAGACGCCTGTCTGACGATTTACAGGGCTAAAGTAGGATGAACGAGCCATGGAAGATGTCAGATTAATGAAGGGAAACGAAGCGATCGCACATGCTGCGATACGCTCCGGAGCGGACGGCTATTTCGGTTATCCGATCACGCCACAGTCCGAGGTAATGGAGACATTGATGGCTGAGAAGCCTTGGGAAACGACCGGTATGGTCGTCCTGCAGGCTGAGAGCGAGGTCTCCTCGATCAACATGGTGTATGGTGCTGCGGGGTCGGGCAAACGAGTGATGACCTCTTCGTCCAGCCCGGGCATGAGCTTGATGCAGGAGGGCGTCTCTTACATCGCGGGTGCCGAGCTGCCCTGTTTGCTGGTGAACGTTATGCGTGGCGGCCCGGGTCTGGGAACGATCCAGCCGAGTCAGGCAGACTATTTCCAAACCGTCAAAGGCGGCGGGCATGGCGATTACCGCCTCATCACACTGGCACCCTCGTCGGTACAGGAGATGGCCGACTTCGTGGCGCTGGGCTTTGACCTGGCGTTCAAGTATCGGACGCCGGCCATGGTGCTCTCTGACGGTATGATCGGGCAGCTGATGGAGAAGGTAGTGCTGCCGCCTTTCCGCCCACGCAAGACGGACGAAGAAATCGAGAAAGAATCGCCTTGGGCCACGACGGGTCGCAAGGGCGGGCGCGAGCCGAACATCATCACGTCGCTCGAGCTCGATCCGTCCATCATGGAAAAGCGCAACCTGCACCTGTTAGAGAAGTATCGCCAGATCGAAGAGAACGAGGTGCGCTACGAAGAAATCGGCTGTGAGGATGCCGACTATCTATTGGTTGCCTTCGGTTCGTCGGCTCGCATTTGCCAGAAGGCCATGGAAGTGGCGCGTGGCGAGGGACTGAAGCTGGGTTTGCTTAGGCCCATCACCCTATGGCCGTTCCCCACGAAGGCCATCTCAGACCGTGCGGACAAAGTCAAGGGCATCCTCTCCGTCGAGCTCAATGCGGGCCAGATGGTAGAAGACGTTCGGCTGGCCGTCAACGGACGCGTGAAAGTGGAACACTTCGGCCGCTTGGGCGGAATTGTCTTCACACCGGACGAGATCATCGCCGCGGTGAAGGAGAAACTGATGTGACGCTTATACCGTAAATATTGAAAGGAGACCAGACAAGATGAGACGCGGAGACCGATGGGACGAACTATTCACGTTACTATTCATGCTGCTCGCCATCGCGGCCGGCATCCTCTATTTTACGGTAAAAGGAAATCGCCTGCCCTTCATGCTGTGCGGTGGCGCGGCTATCCTGCTGCGACTGGTGCAGTATTTCCTACGAATGGGCGGGCGATAAGTCGATAATCATAAAAGACACCTGCATAAAATGGAAACATTAGAATTGATCGAAACCGAAACTGAGTTGGTGGAAACGCTGACCGAACCCAATGAGATAGACTTTGATATCATCAAACCGGAAAACCTCGTCTACACGAAGCCGGCACTGATGAACGATACCCCCATGCACTACTGCCCCGGCTGTAGCCACGGCGTGATCCACAAACTGGTCGCGGAAGTGATCGGCGAGATGGGCATGGAGGATAAGACGGTGGCCGTGTCGCCTGTGGGCTGTGCCGTCTTTGCATACAACTATATTGATGTGGACTGGGTGGAAGCGGCCCACGGACGCGCACCGGCCGTAGCCACGGCCCTCAAACGCGTGAACCCGGGCAAGCTGGTCTTCACCTATCAGGGCGACGGCGACTTGGCCGCCATCGGTACCGCTGAGACCATCCACGCCGCCAATCGCGGGGAAAACATCGTCATCATCTTCGTCAACAATGCCATCTACGGCATGACGGGCGGACAGATGGCCCCCACCACGCTGATCGGTATGCCTACAGCCACCTGCCCCTACGGCCGCGACGTGGCCCTGAATGGCTACCCGCTCAAGATTGGTAACATCCTGGCTCAACTCGACGGCACCTGCCTCGTGACCCGCCAGAGCGTTCAGACGCCCGCCGCTGTGCGCAAGACAAAGAAGATGCTCCGACTGGCTTTCGAGAACTCGATGGCCGGCAAAGGCACCTCCGTTGTGGAAGTCGTTTCGACTTGCTCCTCAGGCTGGAAGAAGTCGCCCACGGCGTCCAACCGCTGGATGGAAGAGAACATGTTCCCCGCCTATCCGCTGGGCGACCTGAAGAATATCTGACCCCGATCCGTTTAACCGATAAAGAAGATACAACCATGCAACATGAGATTATCATCGCCGGATTCGGCGGACAGGGAGTGCTCTCGATGGGTAAGATTTTGGCTTACTCGGGGCTGATGGAAGACAAGGAGGTCACTTGGATGCCCTCCTATGGCCCGGAGCAGCGCGGCGGCACGGCCAACGTGACCGTGATTCTGAATGACGAGCGGATCAGCTCGCCGATCTTGAACTCGTACGACGTTGCCATCGTGCTCAATCAGCCCTCGTTGGACAAGTTTGAGCCGAAGGTGAAGCCGGGCGGCGTCCTGATCTACGACGGCTACGGCATACAGCGCCCCGCCACACGCACCGATATCAACGTCTATCGCATCGACGCGATGGACGCGGCTACGGAGCTGAACATGCAGAAGACGTTCAACATGATCGTCCTCGGCGGCCTCCTCAAGGTGGTGCCGATGGTACAGATGGAAAGCGTCCTGCGTGGGCTGAAGAAGACGCTCCCCGAGCGGCATCACAAGCTGATCCCCGTCAACGAGGAGGCTATCCGCAAGGGAATGGAGCTGATTCGTAAGGTCGGCTGAAGCTGGCCGCACACGATTTGATTTTTCTTTTTCATAAGTCATCGACATTAGACGTGAGCCGTCGCCTTTAGCGTTCATCGCTCGGGCGGCGGCTCTTTTTTTGCCCGGACGGGATGCGTATCGGGAAGCGCATCTTTTGAAAAGACGTCGGTGATCTCCGGAGCCGCATTATGTCGCATAAAATGACATTTCCGACCGTCGGAGCCGTTTTATGTCGCATGAAATGGCATTTCCGACCGTCGAAGCCGTTTTATGTCGCATAAAATGACATTTCCGATCGTCGGAGCCGTTTTATGTCGCATAAAATGGCATTTCCGATCGTCGGAGCCGTATCTGGTGACCCGAAATGGCTGCGAACTACTTTTTGGTCGTTTCGGGTGAAAAGATGCGCCTTCGAGAAGGGCGATACGTCTGCCCGAAAAACGCAAAAGGCCGTTCGACACTTCGTCAAACGGCCTTTTGCGTGATGGATATGCGTCTCGGCTACTCGTTGCTTTTGTTGTCATCCGTCATGCGGCGGATGATGCTGTAAGCGTTCGGCAGACCCAGCTCACCGGCTTTACTCAGGTCGGCGATGCCGCGCGCGGCGTTGCCTAAGGAGAGTTCGGCCAGCCCGCGGTTGAAGTAGGCCTCGGCCAGCTCGGGGTCGCGGCGGATGGCCTCGTCATAGTCGGCAATGGCGGCGCGGAAGTCTCGGCTTGCGCAGCGCAGGTTGCCGCGGTTGAAGTAGGCAAAGGCGAAGTCCGGGGCGAGTTGGATCAGGCGGTCATAGTCGCGCAGGATGAGCTCATGTTCATGCCGCCGGGCGTCGTCGGTGGGGGAAAGCTCGCGGGTGTCCGCCGGAGTGGAGGCCCGCGTAGCGGCCGTGCCGAATCGGAAGGGGGCGCTTGTGGCAGGCGGGACGTCAGGCTGTTGCGAACGTGTGGACTCGAGCTGCTTGTAGCGCACCACGGCGCGGGCGAAGTAGGCGAGGGGAGAGGCGTCCGGGGCAAGCTCAATCGTGCGATCGAGGTCGCGGAGGGTCTCGGTGAAATCCTGCACGAGGAAGTAGTCCAAGGCACGCCCGAAGTGTAGATCAGCGTTGCCGGGCGTGCGTTCGATGCGCTTGGAATAACTGTCGATGGAGGCGAAGTGGGCCGCGATCTGTTCCTCAGTCAGGGCCGCCTCGCGGTTGGTTAGGAGCAGTCGCCAAGCCAGCACCCGACGGTCGTTGAAGCGCTCCACGAGCCGGTCGTAGAAGACGCGCTCGCGGACGTCGGCCTGCCGCTCGTAGTACGTAAGGACGAACATCGGCTCCAGCTCCACCTGCACGTTGCGGTCCTGCACGCGGCCGCGGATCTCGCTCTGATACTTGCTTTTCTGCTCCTCCTTGCGATCGTAGACGACGAGGCGGCTGAACTTTTCGATGTTGCGGTCAGACTCCTCGCGCGTGCGATCGTTGCTGCCAGACCGGGTGCTGTCCTTCGCCGCCGTGGAGGTGACGCTGCGGCGCCCGCGCCGGCGATCGTCCTCGATCTTCATTGCCGCGATATAGTCGCGATCGGCGCCCTTGAGGTCGTTCAATCGTCGCTTCACGTCGGCGCGGTAATAGTAGCCCTGCACAAAGTCGGGGTAGCGACGGAGCACGGCGTCGAGGTCGCGGATCGTGGCGCGGTAGTCGCCCGTTTTGAAGAGCAACGTGGCGCGGTTATAGCGGGCAATGTCGTTGTCAGGCTCCAGTCGGAGCACGACGTCGAAGTCCTCGATGGCGCGGTTGTCGTCACCCACCTGCGCGCGGAGCAGTCCGCGGTTGAAGCGTGCGATGCGGTTGTCGGCGTCCATTTCGATCACCTGATCATAGTCAGCCATCGCGCCGCGTAGGTCGTTCAGCTCGTAGCGTACCAGTCCGCGGTTGATGTAATAACCGGGCTCGCGTGTGTTGAGTCGGATGGCTTGGTTCAGATCCTTGAGCGCCTCGGCGTAGCGACCGGATTGGTAAAGCGTCAGGGCGCGGTTGGCGTAGCACGGCGCGTAGAACGAATCGATCGCAATGGCCCGATCGTAGTCCGAAAGCGCTTTCGCCGTGTCGCCCTTTTCGAGATACATGGCGGCGCGCGTGAGGTAGCCCAGCGACTGCTTCGGGTGTGCTCGGATCAGCTCCTCAAAGACTTGCTCGGCGTCCGTGAAATCCTTCTTCTGTACGTATGCGATGGCTTTGTTCGACATCATCGCCCGGTCGCCCGGCTTGAACTCCAGTCCCTTTGTGTAATCCTCGATCGCTTCGGCATACTTCTCGAGGCTCTGCCGGGCGATGCCGCGCGCATAGTAGGCCTGCGCCAGAAAGGGGTTGCGCTCGAGGCTGAGCGTACAGTCTTCCTCGGCGCCCTGAAAATCATCCAAGTTTAGCTTTGCTACGGCGCGGTAGAAGTACGGCTCAGCCATCCATGGCTTGGCCTTGATCACCTGGTTGAAGTATTGGATGGAGAGGATATAGTCCTCGAAATAGAGCGCATTGCGACCGATGGCCATCACCCGGTCGGTGTTGACCTGTGCCTGCATTTGTATCGCGATCGTGAGCAGGAAGAAGAGGAATGTCAGCGCCCGTCTCATGGCGACTTATTTTTTGTTGGCCGGCTTGATGCGGTAGCGACACGAGACGCTGCCCTTGATGATGTTGTTCAGCTTGCCCTTGTTCAGCTGTCGGCGGATGGGCGAGATGTTGTCGATAAAGAGCTCCCCAGCCAAGTGTTCGCACTCGTGCTCCACGATGCGCGCGGCGAATCCATCTAACGCCTCTTCGACCGGCTCGAAGCGTTCGTTCAGATACTTCACGCGGATGCGCTCGGCCCGCGTCACGCGCTCATGCACGCCGGGGAAGCTGAGGCAGCCCTCCTCATACGTTACGCGTTCCGGACTCTCCTCCACGATCTCGGGGTTGATCAGCACGCGTTTGAAGTCTTTGCAGTCCAGGTGATCGTTGGCCAGCGGTGTGCCGTCAATCACGAGCAGCTTGATGGAGCGCCCGATCTGTGGGGCGGCCAGCCCGATGCCGTCAGCATTGTACATCGTTTCAAACATGTCGGCGATCAGCTGTTGCAGCTCAGGATAGTCGCTGTCTATTGGCTTCGCTTCTTCTCTCAGTACGGCTTGTCCGTAGGTATAAATCGGTAGTATCATTAGTAGTAATAAGTAGTTATGTGGGCCTGATGCCCACGGTCGTTATAGGGTTGTTATAAGTAGTCAAAGGAGGTGTGGATGACCCATTGCGCCGGGACTTTTCATCCATTCCATATAGCCCTGCAGGATGAGCACGGCGCTGATCTCGTCGACCAAGGCTTTGTCTTGCCGACGTTTCTTACTGAGTCCTCCGTCGATCATCGCCCGATGCGCCATGACGGACGTGAAGCGTTCGTCGTAAAACGTGACCTCCACACCTGCCGGCAGTGCGGCCTCCAACCGACGGGCGAAGGCCTCCACCCGAGCCATATTTTCCGACGGCCGATTGTCCATCTGCTTGGGCAGCCCCACGACGACCCGTTCTAATGGTTCGCGTGCGGCATAGGCCACGATATAACTCACAGCCTCGGCACTGGCCACCGTCGTCAGCCCGCCTGCTGCGATTTGCAGCGTGTCGGTGACGGCCAGCCCTGTACGCTTCGCGCCGTAGTCCACGGCTAAGATTCGTCCCATCGTCAGTACGCGTTTTTTTCGCCTTGAAACATGTTGACCACCGTCACGTAGATGATCTTCAGATCGAGGAAGAAGGACCAGTTTTCGATGTACCACACGTCGCGCTTCACGCGTCCCTCCATCTGCTCCAGCGTCTTCGTCTCGCCACGATAGCCCGTGATCTGCGCCCAACCCGTGATGCCGGGTTTGACCAGATGGCGCACCATGTATTTGTCGATCAGTTTCGAGTATTGCTCGGTGTGCTTGAGCATGTGCGGCCGCGGTCCGACGACCGACATGTCGCCCTTCAGCACGTTCACAAACTGCGGGATCTCGTCCAGATTCGTGTGTCGGAGGAAGGCTCCGATCGGCGTCGTGCGTGGGTCGTCTCGCGTGGCCTGTTTCTCGTCGGCCTCCTTGTTGACGCGCATGGTGCGGAACTTATAGCAGTCAAATTCCTTGCCGTAGAGCCCCGTGCGCTTCTGCTTGAACAGGATCGGCCCGGGCGAACTGAGCTTGATCAGCAGCCCGATCACGAGATAGAGCATGGGGTAAAGGAGCAGCATCACCAGCGACGAAAAGAGGATGTCGAACGCCCGCTTCACGGCCCGGTTTGAGGCCGACTGTAGCGGCTCGTTGCGGATCGACAGCAGGGGCACGTACTCCATGATTTCCATCACCATACTCTTCTTGATATCGCGATAAAAATCAGGCAGGATGTAGAAGCGGATCATGTGCTTCTCGGCGAACGAAAGCAGCCCCGAGATCTTCTCGCTATTGGCCCCCGGGATGGTGCAATAAATCTCGTCCACGGGGTGCGTTTCGATGAAGGCTTCCGTCTCCTTCAGCCGCCCGAGGTAGTTCGGCAGTTCGCCACGAAGCGCCTCGTTATCATCGAAAAAGCCGTACACGTTGAAGCCGTACGCCATGTCGTTTTTGAGCACTTTGTACAGCTCCAGCCCGTTCTTTCCGGCCCCCACAATGATCACGTTTTTCACGCTGTACCCCTTCCGCCGATAGA